>CAYQQT010000035.1:0-13991 GCA_964419375.1 uncultured bacterium | reverse complement strand
CCGGCTGCTCGACAAGGACTCGTTCCACGAGACGGGCGCGCTCGCGGGCGACGCCACCTACGAGGACGGCACGCTGAAGTCCATCCGCCCCGCGAACTTCGTCATGGGCACCGGGCGCATCGACGGCCGCCGCGTGGTAGTGGGCGGCGACGACTTCACCGTGCGCGGCGGCGCCGGCGACGCCTCCATCGGCGGCAAGCAGGCCTCGGGCCCGTGGCCGGCCTCGGCGCCGCCCGCGTGGCGTGCTCGCACTTCTCGGTGATGGTGCGCGGCGTGTCGCAGATGTTCGTGGCGGGCCCGCCGCTCGTCGAGCGCGCGTTCGGGACGCCCATCGACAAGGAGTCGCTCGGCGGCTGGAAGATCCAGGTCGAGGGCTGCGGTGTGGACAACGTCGTGGACTCGCCCTTGTACGGCCCCTCGCTGGTCACCGCGCTCGCGCGCCTCGACGGCTATCCCGTGGCCGTGCTCGCCAACGACCCCGCGCATGCGGGGGGCGCCCTCACGGCGGCGGGCTCGGAGAAGATGATGCGGTTCGTGGATCTCGCCGACACCTTTCACCTGCCCGTCGTGAACTTCGTGGATCAGCCGGGCTTCTCATCGGCCCCCAGGCGGAAGCGCAAGGCACCATCCGCAAGGGCGTGCGCGCGCTGCAGGCGATCTACCAGGCGATCACGGCGTGGATCACCGTGATCGTGCGCCGCGTCTTCGGCGTGGCGGGCGCCGGTCACGCCAACGTGCAGGCGCTCAATCTGCGCTACGCGTGGCCGTCCGGCGACTGGGGCTCGCTGCCGCTCGAGGGCGGCATCGAGGCCGCCTACAAGCGCGAGCTGGAGGCCGCCCCCGACCGCGCCGCGCTCATGAAGGAGATCGAAGCGCGGCTGAACACCTACCGCAGCCCCTTCCGGACGGCGGAGGCCTTCAACATCGAGGAGATCATCGACCCGCGCGACACGCGCCCGCTGCTCGTGGACTGGGTCTCGCTCGCGTACGACAATGAAGCCACGCGCCTGGGCGTCAAGACGCGCGGCATGCGCCCCTGAGGAGGCCATCCCATGCGTCATCGCCTCGTCCCCGCCCTGCTGCTCCTGTGCGCTGCCACCGCCGCCTGGGGCGCCGATCAGGTCGTCGTCGAAGACTGGTCGCAGGCGGCCGCGGGCGCCAAGGGCATCCCCCCCGGGTGGAAGGGGCAGAACTGGGGCAGCCCGAAGTACGACTTCACGGTGGTGCAGGACGACGGGCGCAAGGTGCTGCACCTCAAGAGCCAGAACGAAGGCTCCACCGTCTCCAGGGACATCAAGGGCACAGTGGATCTGAAGCAGACGCCGATCCTCGAGTGGTCGTGGAAGGCGGTCGTCCTGCCCAAGGGGGGCGACTCGCGCAAGAAGTCCACGGACGATCAGGCAGGGCAGGTCTTCGTGGCGTGGCCGCGCTTCCCCGAGGCGGTGCGCTCGCGCATCATCGGCTACGTGTGGGACACCACCGCCCCCGTCGGCACCATCGTCAAGAGCGAGAAGACGGGCACCGTGACCTACGTCGTCCTGCGCTCGGGCAGCGCCGAGCTCGGCAAGTGGATCACCGAGCGCCGCAACGTGGCCGAGGATTTTCGCAAGATCTACGGGGAAGACCCCGAGAACCCCGGCGCGGTGTCGATCTCCATCGACTCCAACGACACGAACTCCGTCGCGGAGTCCTTCCTGGGCCCCATTCTCTTCAAGAAGCCGTGATTCCGGCGCGCGATTTCGTGCGCGCGCTCGCCGAGGACAACGCGCGCTTCTGGCGCGACCGGGACGTGCGGCTCGATCCCGCCGCCCATCCCGCCCGGCGCCTCGAGCAGATCCGCTACCGCATGCGTCAGGGCGTCTATAACGAGCTGCGCTCGGTGGAGCTGATCGCCGCGTGGATCCCGCACGTGCCGGAGCGTGAGATCCGCGACCTGCTGCCCGGACAGCTCGATGACGAGCACCGCCACTACCGCCTGCTTCGCCAGCGGCTGATCGAGCTCGGCGAAGACCCGGACGCCTACCGGCCCCTCCCCGAATGGGAGGCGCTCTTCGACTGGCTCGTCGCCTGCCGCACGCGGCCCACCATCGAGAAGCTCGCGATGTTTCAGTTCGCCGGCGAGACGCAGTCGTGCGAGGGCTTTGAAACGCTCATCGCGCTCGCCGCCGACGTCGATCCCGAGACGGCCGCCCTCTACCGGGAGCGAATCCTGCCCGACGAATATCGCCACGCCGCCATCGGCCGCCGCGCGCTCACGCTGCTCGCCGACACGCCCGCGCGTCAGGACGTCGCCCGTGCTGCCTGCCTTGAGATGAACGAGCGAGTGTTCCACGCGTACCGCGCACACCGCGCGCGCGCCGACCGGAGCACCTGACGTGTTCGACGGCTTCGAGCGCGCCACGCGCCCCGTGGACGGCAACGCCATCCATTACGTGCGCGGCGGCTCCGGAGCGCCGCTGCTCCTGCTACACGGTTATCCGCAGACCCACGTCATCTGGCATCGCGTGGCGCCGCGGCTAGCGGAGCGGAAACGTTCTTCTCGCGCCGGCGCGTGAGCGCGCGCTGGAGCTGCTCGGGCTCCACCGGCTTGACGAGAAAGGCATCGAAGCCGGCCTTGAAGGCGCGCTCGCGGTCCTCGGGCTGGCCGTAGCCCGTCAGCGCCACCAGCGAGATCTGCCGGCCCTCGGGCGTGAGCCGAAGCCGGGACGCCACCTCGAGGCCGCTCATGCCGGGCAGGCCCACGTCGATGATGGCGACGTCGGGACCGATCTCGAGCGCCGTCGCCACACCGCTCACACCGTCCGATGCCTCGTGGACTTCGTGCCCCAACATCCGGAGCAGGTGCCGCATCATCTCCCGCGAGTCGTCGTTGTCCTCGACGAGGAGGATCTTCAGCCCGGTGGGCAGCCCGTCGCCGTTACGAGTCGGCGCCGTGGCCGAGGCCGGCTGGGCGATCGCCGGCAAACGCACGGTGAAGGTGCTGCCCCGGCCGGGACCGTCGCTGGCGGCCTGCACCGTGCCGCCGTGCAGCTCCGCGAGGCGGCGCACGAGCGTCAAGCCGATGCCGAGACCGCCCTGCGCGCGCTCCATGTCCCGCTCCCCCTGGACGAAGGGATCGAAGACGCGCGGCAGCAGCGACGGCGACAGGCCGATGCCGTTGTCCTCCACGCGGATGACGGCGGCGCCGTCCTCCGCGCGCACGCTGACTCGGATGTCGCCGCCTTCCGGCGTGTACTTGAGCGCGTTGACGAGGAGGTTGCCGGCGATCTGCTCCACCCGCGTCTCGTCGGCATCGGCCCACACCGGCTCCGTGCTGAGGTGCACCGTGTGGCGGTCGGTCTTCTGGGCGCTGCGCATCAGCGCCACGCACCGCGTCACGCTCTGCGCGACGTCGAGGGGACGCCGGTCGAGCACGACCTTGCCCATCGTGACCCGGCTCACGTCGAGGAGGTCGTCCACCAGCCGCGAGAGGTGATCCACCTGGCGCAGGATCACCTCGAGGGGGCGCGTGGCGCGGGGGTCGTGACTGCCCACGCGGTCGAGCAGGTGCGCGGCGCTGCCGATGGCGCCCAGCGGGTTGCGCAACTCGTGCCCGAGCATGGCGAGGAACTCGTCCTTGGCGCGGCTCGCCATCTCCATCTCTTGCGCGCGCTCGTGGAGCTGGCGCTCGATGCGCGCGCGCTCCACGAGGTAATCGCGCACCTCGTACTGGCGCCGGCGCGCGCGCAGCCCGGCCCGGATCGTGCTGAAGAGCGTCATGATGCGCACGGGCCGCTCGAGCAGCGTGACGTTGCCGATCCCCTCCAGGCTCTTCACCGTGAGATCGCTCGGCTCCGCGGTACGGTCGGCGCTCGTGAGGACGACCACCGGGATGTCCGACCACGCGGGTTGCGCCCGCAGGGCCTCGACGAGCACGCGTGACCCCGGCGGCACCAGGGCCTCCTCGGTGACGACGACCACGCCCGCGCCGTCCTCGAGCGTGCGCGCGACGTCGTCGATGGTGGGACACACGACGCAGGACAACTGCTGGCTCTCGCAGGCGGTGGCCAGGATGGAGCCGTCGCGCCCGACCGGCGCCAGCACGAGGGTGCGCTCGTCGCGCGGGTCAGGGCTTGCGGTCACCGTCGCCGTCCTTGCGCAGCAAGGCGCCCACCTCTTCCGGAACACCGGTGAAGATGCCGCGAAACTCGCGCAGGGGCTCGGACACCTGGAGGCCCTGCGAGGTGACTTTGAGCTCGCGGATGGTCTCTTCGTGGCCGCTCGCCCGCTTCTTCACGATGGAGATCGCCTTGCGCACCGCCCCCTGCGCCTCGAAGAACCGGGTGAGCACGACGGCGTCGGCGATGTAGCTGACGTTGACGCTCGACTGCATGTTGCCGATGATGCCGTGCTGGCTCATGATGACGATGGTCACCACCCCGCGCTGGCGCAGATAGGTGAAGAGCTCGTGCAGGTGGGCGGCGAGAAAACGCTCCTCCGGCATCGAGCTCGCGTAGCCGTTGAGGCTGTCGACGACCACCACGCGTGCGCTACGGTTCTCGACGACGTCGCGCACACGGTGGACGAACTCACCCGGTGACAGCTCCGCCGAATCGATCTGCTGCAGCGTGATCCGCCCCGCGTCGATGTGCGGCTGCAGGTCGATGCCGACGCCTTTCGTGCCGGCGAGGAGGGTCGCGCGACCTTCGTCGAACAGGAACATGGCGGCGTGCTCGCCCCGCTTCGCCGCCGCCGCCACGAAATGGGAGGCGACGAGGGTCTTGCCCGAGCCCGCCGGCCCCATGATGAGCGTGGTCGTCCCCCGCCCCAGCCCGCCGCCCACGAGCGCATCGAGGGCGGGCAGGCCGCTGGGCAGCATCTCCTGCGCGAACGGCTCATGGTGCTCGGCGGCGATGAGGCGCGGGTAGGTGTGGATCCCACCGGTCTTGATGGTGTAGTCGTGGTAACCGCCGCGGAACTCCAACCCGCGCAGCTTTACGATGCGCAGCCGCCGCCGCTCCCCGCCGTACTCCGGCGCCAGCTGCTCCAGCCGGACGACGCCATGCACCAGGCTTTGCAGCTGCTGATCGCCGCCCGCCGACGTGCGGTCATCGAGCAGGAGCACCGTGCACTGCCGGCCGATGAAGAACTGCTTGAGGGCGAGGATCTGCCGCCGGTAGCGCAGAGCATCGCGGGCGAGCAGCCGCATCTCCGACAGCGAGTCGAAGACGGCGCGCCGCGGCCGCACCCGTTCGATGGTCTGGAACACCGTGGTCATCGTGTCGCTGAGCTCGACTTCGGAGGGATGGAACACGGTGTACTGGGTGTCGGGACGCAGGCTCTCGTCGTTGGCCAGCTCGTGGATGGTGATCCCGTCCAACGACCAGCCGTGGGAATCCGCCATGGCCCGCAGCTCTTCCCTCGTCTCGGACAGCGTCACGTAGAGGACCGGCTCCCCCTGACGCACGCCCTCCAGGAGAAACTGCAGAGCCAGGGTCGTCTTGCCGGTGCCGGGGTCGCCGTCGATGAGGTACAAGCGATGGGCGGGAAAGCCTCCGCCGAGAACGGCGTCCAAGCCTTCCACAGAGGACACAGCGCGAGCGGGCGACTTCATGCTCAACGAACTCACGAATCAGACTAGCGCGAGCCGCACGCGAAGGCTACTCATTTCAGCCCGGACGGAGGAAAACGTTTTCTCATCGGCGGTGCGCGCGAGCGCGAGACGGCGAAGGCGGTCTCGAGTTTTCTTCAAGCGGCCACGACAGCAGAAGTCACTCGTCGGGCTGTAGCGGCGCGGGCGGCGCAGACGACGCACAGCCCGCTCCGGAAGACGCCGATGCCTCCCAGCGCAGCGAGGGCGACATTCACGGCGGTACTACCCGGGCAGCACACGGATCGAGCCCCCCTCCGTGACAGCGTCGATAGCGGACTGGATGGTCGAAAAGGAGGCGCTCGGCACCACGATGTCCGCCCTGGAGGGCGGCGCCGGCACGCGGCCAGGACGCTCGGTGGCGCCGGCCGTCCCCCCGATACCCGCCGATGTGAAGATGATGAGGTTCGCGACGAGACTGACGACGAGGACGCGCATCATCTTTGACCTGCACGAGCGCAGTACCCCGGGGTGGCGGCGCGTCACTGTACCATCAAGGGAATCGGCGCGGCGTCTGCGGTGAGCAGTCCGACTAGAGCGCCAGAGCGTACCCATCGCGGCGCGGGTCGGCCCCCGCCATGAGCGCGCCCGATTCCGGATCGCGCGCGATCGCCTGCCCGCCGCCCACGATCCACGACCACTCCTCGATGGCGTTGACCTGGTGGCCGCGATCCGTGAGCGCCGCGCGGGTGGCGGCGTCGATCCGCGACTCGGCGTCGACGAGACGGTCGCGGTAGATCCGGATACGCGGCGCCTCGATCGCCTCCTGCACGTTCATGCCGAACTCCAGCACGTTGAGCAGCATCTGCGGCGTCGTTTGCAAGATGCCGTACGAGCCCGGCGTGCCGATCGACATCAGGAAGGCCCCATCCTTGAAGACCTGCGTGGGCGACATCATGGTGCCCGCCTTGCGCCCGGACCGCAGCGCGTTGGGCGAGGCGGGATCGCGGTCCATCCACTTGAGGATGTTGTTGAGCACGAGGCCGGTGCCGGGGACGGCGAAGCCGGAGCCGAAGGGGACGCCGAGCGTCTGCGTGACGGACACCACCATGCCCGCGGCGTCGGCGCACGCGAAGTGCGTCGTGTGCTCGTGGGCGAACTGCGCGGGATGGCCCTCGCCGATCTGGCCGCGCAGCGTGTCGGGATTGTGCCGCTCGCCCTCGCTCACGGCGGCGCGCTTGGGATCGATGCGCGCGCGCTGGCTCGCCGCGTACGCCCGGGACAGCAGCCCCGCGATGGGCACCTGCGCGCCGTAGGCGTAGGCGAGCCGGTCCGCGGAGGCGAGCTTCACCGCTTCGATGAGGTGATGCAGATAGTCGGGCGAGTTGTGGCCCCACGCGCGCAGGTCGAAGCCTTCCAGGACACTGAGCGTCTGCAGCATCTGGAAGGCCGAGAACGGCGGCGGCACCGAGTACACGTCGTGGCCTCGGTAGGTGATCGTCACCGGCGCCCGCCACTCGGGCGCGAACGCCGCGAGGTCGTCCTCCGACAGCCACCCGCCCGCCTCCTGCACGGCGCGCGCGATGGTCCTGGCGATGGGCCCGCGGTAGAACACCTCCGCGCCGCCCTCCGCCACCTGCCGCAGCGTCGCCGCCAGCTCCTTGTAGGTCACCACGGCGCCCGCGCGCGGCCCGCCGTTGCCGAGATAGAGGCGCTCGGCCTCGCGCGAGCGGCCCAGCGTCGCACGCGCCTTGTCGAAGAACTCGACGTTCTTGAACGTCAGCGGCACCCCGCGCTCGGCGTGGCCGATCGCCGGCGCCAGCACGCGCCCGCGGTCCATCGACCCGAACCGCTCCAGCGCCGCCATCCAGCCGCCCAGGTTTCCCGGCGTCGCGCACGACTTCGGCCCGCCCACCAGCTCGTCCTCCGTGCATGTCGCGATGTCACAGGCCTTCGGCGAGAGGCCGATGAAGTCGAGGACGTGGCGCTCGCCGCCCCGCGAGACGACCATGAGGCCGATGCCCGCCGCGCCCGACATGAAGGGCTCCACCACGTTGAGCGTGGAGGCCACCGCGATGGCGGCGTCCATCGCGTTGCCGCCTGCCACGAGCATCTCGATGCCCGCCATCGAGGCGAGCGGGTGCGCGGAGGTGACGACGCCGCGACGTCCCATGACGGTGGGCCGGTAGGCGACACGATGGGGTGGCATTCGGCAATTCTCCTTACGCGGCGCGCTGGCGCTCGATGTGCAGCCCGCGGATCTTCGGATCCAACAGGTCCCGCACCCCGTCGCCGAACACGTTGAGGCCGAGGATGGTGAGCATGATGGCGGCACCCGGGAACAGCACGAGCCAGGGCGCCTGCTGGATGTAGAGCCGGCCGTCGGCGAGGATGTTGCCCCACGACGGCACGTAGGGGGGCACCCCCACGCCGAGGAACGACAGCGCCGCCTCCGTGAGCACGGCGGCCGCGAACACGAAGCTGCCCTGCACGATGACGGGCGACAGGCAGTTGGGCAGGATGTGCCGCGCGATGAGCGTGACGTCCGAGGCGCCGAGCGCCCGCGCCGCCTCCACGTAGGCCGTCTCGCGGATGACGAGCACGGAGCCGCGCACCACGCGCGCGACCCGCGGCGAGTACACCACGCCGATGGCGATGATGACGTTCAGCACGCTCGGCCCCAGCGAGGCCATGAGCGCGATGGCCAGCACGATGGCGGGGAACGCCATGAGGCCGTCCATCACCCGCATCACGATGTTGTCGAGCCGGCGGTAGTAGCCGGCCACGACGCCGCAGAAGACGCCCACCACGAAGGAGAAGAGGACCACGGCGACACCCACCAGGAGCGACAGGCGCGCCCCGTACATCACCCGGCTGAACACGTCGCGGCCCACGTCGTCGGTGCCGAACCAGTACGCGGTGCCGGGCGCGGTCAGGCGCGCGGCGACGTCCATGTGCGTGGGGCTGCGGGAGATCACGGGAGCGAGGAGGCCGATGACGACGACGATCGCCATGAGGACGGCGCCCGCCACCGCAATCTTGCGGCGGGCGAACACCGTGAGCCAGCGGGGCAGCCGGCGTGGCGCCGTCGCGGGCCGGGGAAGCGCGATGACGCTCACTGGTATTTCACCCGGGGATCGATCACCAAGTAGGAGAGGTCCACCGCGAGGTTGATCAGCATGTACACGCCCGCCACGCAGAGGACGACGCCCTGGATCACGGGGTAATCGCGCCGCAGGACGGCGGAGATGATGAGGCGGCCGAGGCCGGGGATGTTGAAGACCGTCTCCACCACCACCGCCCCCGAGATCAGGATGGCAAAGCTGATCCCGATGATGGTGACGGTCGGAATCATCGCGTTCCTCAGCGCGTGCTTGTAGACCACCGCCCGCTCCCCGAGCCCCTTGGCGCGCCCGGCGGTGATGTACTGCTCGCGCAGCACGTCGAGCATCGACGAGCGCGCGATGCGGGCGATGAGCGCCGACTGCACGAGGCCGAGTGCGAAGGCGGGGAGCACGAGCGAGCGCAACGTCAGGAGCCAGCCGTACTCGAGCGGCGAGTAGCCCGCCACCGGGAACCAGCCGAGCCACACGGAAAAACACAGGATGAGCAGGAGGCCGAGCAGGAAGTTCGGAATGGACACGCCCACGAGGGCGAACACCATGAGGGCCTGGTCGGTGGCGGAGTTGTGAAAACGCGCGGAGAGGACGCCGGCGGGGACGCCGATCGCGATGGCCACCGCCATGGCGAAGAGCGTGAGCAGCAGCGTGGGCTCCACGCGGTCGACGATGGCTTCCGTCACCGGCTTGCGCAGGAAGATGGAATCGCCGAGGTCCCCCTGCAGGAGCCGCCCGTACCAGCGCAGCAGCTGCATGTGGAAGGGCGCATCGAGCCCGAGCTGGCGCTCGATGCGCTGCACGTCGGCGCTGGTGGCATCCGGGCCCGCGATGACGGAGGCGGGATCGCCGGGGGCGAGGTGGATGAGGACGAACGCCACCGTGGCGACGACCAGCGCGACGGGAATGAGCGCCAGCAGCCGTCGGGCGACGTACGTCTTCACTACTTAAGCCATACGTTCCAAAGGCTCAGCTCGCCCGTTTGCCGGAAGCCCTGCACGTCCTTGCGGATGACGTCGAGGGAAAAGTAGTCGCCGAACTTGATCCGCCCCACGTCCTCGTAGAAGATCGCCTGCACCTTCTCCAGCATCGCCTTGCGCTTGCGCGGCTCGCTCTCGCGCGCGAGCGAGTCCAGCCAGCGCTCCTTGTCCTCCTGGCACCACCAGCCGGGCCAGCCGCAGGCCATGCCGGTGTTGTACGCGGGCTCGGGGTTGAAGGTGATCCCGGTGGAGAAGACCTCGAACACCTCCGGCTTATTCCGCCGCTGCACGAGCGTCGCCCAGTCCACCACCTGGAGGTCGATCTTGAAGCCCGCCTCCTCCAGCTGCTGCTTGGCGACGAGGGCGTTCTTGTACATCCACTGGTATTCCTTCGTGGTGATCCAGCGCACGGGCTGGCCCGCGTAGCCGGCTTCCTTGAGCAGCTTCTGCGCCTTCGTCTTGTTCTTCTGGTTGTAGAGCTCGCCACCGATCTTGCTGTGCCACTGCGGCTGCTCGACAAAATGCAGGCCGGGATCGATCCGGTAGAAGGCCTTGTTGCCGAAGCCGGCCGCCATGATGGGCTCCATGTCGAGCGCGGCCTGGAAGGCCTGGCGGATGCGCTTGTCGGTCATGAGGCCCTGCTTGTGGTTGAGGACAGCGGTGGACCATCCGGCGGGCTTGATGATGCTGGGCACGACGTCGCGCATCGTCTTCACGCGGTCGAACTGGTCCTGCTGGATCTGCTGGCCGTAGTGGTACTCGCCCGTTTCCACGCCCGCCAGCCGCACCGCCACGTCCGGCACGGGGATGAAGAGGATCTCGTCGAGATAAGCGATCCGCCTGCCGCCGAAGCCGCCATCGGGCGCATCCGTGCGCGCCACGTAATCCTTGAAGCGGGCGAGCTTGATGTGGCGGTCGGGCTTGTGCTCGACGAAGCGGTAGGGTCCGGTGCCGATGAACTGCTTGATCTGCCCCTCACCCGCCGCGTCGATGTTTTCTTTCGGATAGATGACGGCACCCGCGTTCGGCCGCGACAGCCCCATGATGAGCGCGCCCACCGGCTCCTTGAGGTACATCGCCACCGTGTGCGAGTCCTTTGCCTCCACGCCCTCGACGTCCCTGAATACCTGCTTGCCCGGCGTGGAGATCTTTCCCCAGCGCTTGAGCGAGGGCACCACGTCGGCCGAGGTCATCTCCTTGCCGTTGTGGAACTTCACGCCGCGCCGGAGCTTGAACGTGTACGTGCGCCCCTGGTCGCTCACGGTATGCGTGTCCACCAGCATCGGGATCGCGTTGTAGTTCTTGTCGTAGGTGTAGAGCCCTTCGTAGATGTGCCAGGTGATCTGCTGCACGATCACCGCCGTCGTCGAGTGCAGGTCGAGCGAGGGCGGCTCGCCGATCATGGCGGCCTTGAAGACGCCCCCGGTCTTGGGCGCACCCTGCGCGGACGCCATGACCGGCGCGAGCAGGGCGCCAAGGAGAGCAAACACGCTGGCGGAGCGGAGCAGTCGCCTCATGACGGAAACTCCTTTCGGTGCGGCGCGAAGCGGGCGCTGGAACGTGGCCGCTACTTTAACACCTGCCTGATGGCGGCGATGACGTCCTTCGCCCCCGGCGTGGCGAAAGCCTCGAGAGGCGGGCTGAACGGAATGGGCACGTTGGGCCCGGCCACCCGCACGATGGGCGCGTCGAGCTCGTCGAAGGAATCTTCCATCACCACCCAGGCCAGCCACGCGCCGGTGGAGCCGCGCATCGGCCCTTCCTCGGCGATGACGACCCGGTGCGTCTTGGCCACCGAAGCCGCCAGCGTGTCGCGGTCGAGCGGCACCAGGCTGCGCGGGTCGACCACTTCGACGTCGATGCCCTCCTCCGCGAGGCGGCGCGCCGCCTCCAGGCTCTCGTGAACCATGCGCGCGGTGGCGATGACGGTCACGTCGGCGCCCGGCCGCTTCACGTCAGCGCTGCCAAGCTCCACCAGCGTCTCCGCATCGTCCACATCGCCGACGATCCGATACAGTCCGCGGTGCTCAAAGACCAGCACGGGGTCGGGATCGCGGATGGCGCTCTTGAGCAGGCCGCGCGCGTCGGCGGGCGTCGAGGGCATGCACACCTTGAGGCCGGGGATGTTCACGAACCACGCTTCCACGGAGTTGGAGTGATGGCCGCCGCCCGACTTGCCGATGCCGTACGGCATGCGCAGCGTGAGCGGGCAGTCCATCTGGCCGCCGAACATGTAGCGCGACTTCGCGATCTGGTTGGCGACCTCGTCCATCGCGCAGGTGACGAAGTCGGCGAAGTGCATGTCGACCACCGGGATCAGCCCCGTGATGGCGGCGCCGAACGACGAGCCCACGATGGCGGCCTCCGAGATGGGCGCGTTCAGCACGCGGTCGGCGCCGAACTCGTCCACGAGACCTTTCGTGACGCCGAAGGGCAGGCCGAGCACGATGTCCTCGCCGATGCAGTACACGCGCGCATCCCGCCGCATCTCCTCGCGCAGGGCGAGATTCAGCGCGTCGCCGAAATCTAATCGCGCCATGGCCAGTGGGCGAAGAGGTCGGTGAGCGCGTCCTGTGGCTCCGGGAGCGGGCTCGCCTCCGCGTACTCCACGGCGTCGTCGACCTCCGCCTTCACGCCTTCGCGGATGCGCGCGGCGTGGGCGGAGTCGAGCAGGCGCCGTTCCATCAAGTGCCGCTCCAGCCGCGCGATGGGATCGGTGCGCCGGCCCTCCGCCACCTCCTCCTTGCCGCGGTACGCCTGCCCGTCGCCTTCGAAGTGGCCCACCCACCGAATGGTGTGCGCCTCGATCAGCGAGGGGCCCTCCCCGCGGCGCCCGCGCTCGACCGCGCGCGCGACGGTGTCGTAGACCGCGAGCACGTCGTTGCCGTCGACGCTCTCGCCCGGGATGCCGTAGCCCGCCGCGCGCGCGGCGATGGAGCCGCCCGCGGTGGACAGGCTGTGCGCGGTGGACGACGCCCAGCGGTTGTTCTCGCACACGAACACGACGGGCAGCTTCCAGAGCGCGGCCAGATTGACGCCTTCGTGAAAGGGACCACGGTTGGCGGCGCCATCGCCGAAAAAGGTGACGACGACCTGCGTCGATTTGCGGTGCTTGATGGACAGGCCGACCCCCGGCGCCACCACGCAGCCGGACGCCAGCACCCCATTGGCGCCGAGATACCCGACGGAGACATCCGCGATGTGCATGGTGCCGCCCTTGCCGTGGCAGAGGCCGGTGGCCTTGCCGTACAGCTCGGCCATCAGCCCGCGCAGCGAGCCGCCTTTGGCGATGAGATGACCGTGGCCCCGGTGCGTGGACAGCACGTAGTCGTCCGCGCGCAGCGCGGCGCTCACGCCCACCGCCACCGCCTCCTGGCCGATGGAGACGTGCAGGAATCCCGGAATGCGCCCGGTAGCGAACAGCTCGCGCGCGCGCTCCTCGAAGAGGCGCACGCGCAGCATGCCCGCATACATCTGGAGGAGGAGATCGGGGCCGGGGGACGTCACGGCGCCGCGGATTATAGCACCGGCCTTTCGTTCACCCGGTGCAGCGCCCAGCCGTCATCGTCGCGCTCCAGCACCGAGAGCGCGGCATAGTCCTGCCCGAACGAGAGCAGGCGGCCCAGCGGCAGCCCCAGCGCGCGACAGAGCAAGGCGCGGTTGGTGCCGCCGTGGGCCACCACCGCGATGGATTCGCCGGCGCGGGCGGTGACGAGGGCGTCGAAGGCCGGCCACGCGCGCGCCACGAGATCGAGCACGCTCTCGCCCTCCGGAAACGCGAACTGCCCTACGCTCGCCATCCAGTCCGCAAAGGCCGAGGGCTCGCGCGCCTGGATCTCCTTGGCGGTGAGGCCGTCCCACCGGCCCATCGCCATCTCGCGCAGCGCGGGCACCACGACGGGAACGAGGTCGTGCGGGGCGCCGATGATCTCGCCGCTGCGGCGGGCGCGAATGAGGTCACTGGAGTACACGGCGGAGAGTGGCAGGCGGCGCAGACGGTCGGCCTGGGCCGTGCACTCGCGCTCGCCGTGCGGTGACAGCGGCACATCGAGGTGACCGATGAACCGCCGCGTGGCGGCGTGCATCACCTCGCCGTGGCGCAGCAGGTAGATCAGGGTGCGGCGTGCGCCCACGCCGACACCGTGAGGAGCGCCGCCAGCTCCGCCGCCTCGATGGTCGCCCCGAAGACATCGCCGGTCATCCCGCCCAGGCGTCCCGAGAAGAAGCGGCCGAGCAGGAGGCAGACGACCGACGCTACCATCACCGCCACCACGCCCGCGCCCCCGAGCGCCGGCGCCGCCACCGCGAGCGCCACCGCGAGCGCGA
>CAYQQT010000034.1:6505-14027 GCA_964419375.1 uncultured bacterium | reverse complement strand
CCCCGCTTCGGCCTCAACCGGTTCGACGCCCGCTCCGTCGATGCGTTCGCCGCCGATGTCAGACGCGCAGAGACGCTGGGCTGGGATGCGGCGCTGCAGCCGGACTCGCAGCTCCGGCGCCGCGACACCTACGTGCTGCTGGCGGCGGCGGCGCGCGCGACGGAGCGCATCACGCTCGGCCCCCTGCTCGCGAATCCGGTGAACCGGCATCCCACCGTGACGGCCTCGTCCATAGCGACCATCGACGAGCTGGCGCCGGGTCGCACCCTCCTCGGCTGGGGCGTGGGCGACACCGCGGTGCGGCTGGCGGGGCTGCGGCCGGCGCGCGTGAAGGAGCTGGAGGCGAGCACGCGGCTGGTGCGCGCGCTGCTGGACGGAGAATCCGTCGAGGTGGGCGCCGAGCGACCCGCGCGACTGCCGCATCACCGTCCCGTGCCGATCTGGATCGCCGCCGGCGGCCCCCGCACGCTGCGGATGGCGGGCGGCGTCGCCGACGGCGTCTTCATCCGCGTGGGCACGCATCCGGCGAACATCAGCGCCGCGGTGGAGGCCGTCCGCGCCGGCGCCGCGGAGGCCGGCCGCGATCCTTCCACCGTCCGTCTGGGCGCCGTGTTTCACACCGTGCTCGTGGACGACCCGGATCGCGCGCTGGCGATGGCGAAGTCCATGGCGGCCGGATACTACGAGTATTCGCCGACGCTGTTCGGTCCTCCGCGCCTGGCGTGGAGCGGTGCGGATGCGGAGACCCTCAAGCGCACGCACCACGTCGTGCCCGACTTCCACCACGCGCCGGATCTGGAGGCGAGCGGGCGAGTCGTCGATTTCCTGCCCACGGCCGCCGCGGATGCCTTCAGCCTGCGGGGTGGAGCGGCCGAGGTCGCCCAGCGGCTCATCGACGTGCTGCACTCGGCCCCGGCCCGGTTCGACTACGTCGTCCTGCATCCGATTCCCAACCCGCCCTCGCCCGACGATCCCGAGCGCGGGTACATGGTGCGCATGGCGCGCGAGGTGCTTCCGCGCGTGCGGCGCGCGCTGGGCGGGGCGGCGCCGGTCGGTCGGTGAGCTCGCCGCCTCGCGGGCCGATCGGCGCCCGTCTCAAGCGGCTCGAGGATCCCCGCCTGCTGAGCGGGGAGGGGCGCTTCCTCGAGGACATCGTCGTGCCCGACATGCTGCACGCGGTCGTCGTGCGAAGCACCCACGCTCACGCCCGTCTCGACCACATCGACGTCGAGGCGGCGCGCCGGATGCCCGGCGTCGTGGCCTGCTTCACGGCAGCCGACGTGGGCCACCGGCTGTCGCCGATCCCGATCCGCATGGGCGCCGACGCCAGGCTCGCGCCCTTTCTCCAGCCTCCGCTCGCGGGCGCGCGGATCCGCTACGCCGGCGAGCCGGTGGCGGTGATCGTGGCCACGGATCCCGCCGTGGCCGCCGACGCCCGCGACGCCGTGCGGATCGACTACGCGCCGCTGCCCGCCGTCGTCACCGTAGACGCGGCGGTGGGGCCGGACGCGGTGCGTCTTTTCGATGAAGGCAACGTGGCGGCGACGTGGCTCATCGATGTCGGTGACGTCGATGGCGCGCTTGCCGGCGCCGCGCACGTCGTGGAGGAGCGCTTCGAGCTGGGCCGGCAGACGGGCGTTCCCATCGAGACGCGCGGTCTTCTCGCGCACTACGACGAGCAGGCGGGCGTGCTTCGGGTGTGGGGCCCGACGAAGGTGCCCTATTTCAACCGCGGGGTGCTCGCGCGGATGCTGGGACTGCGCGAGGAGCAGATCCGCTTCAGCGGCTCCGACGTGGGCGGCGGCTTCGGCGTCCGGGGCGAGTTCTACCCGGAAGATTTTCTGATCCCGTTCGTGGCGCTCGAGCTCCGGCGCCCGGTGCGCTGGGTGGAGGATCGGCGCGAGCACTTCATGGCCATCAACCACTCCCGCGAGCAGCGCTGCTCCATCCGTCTCGGCATCGACGCCGGTGGGCGCCTGCTGGCGATCGACGCCGTCGTGGACGCCGACATGGGCGCCTACCTGCGCACGCACGGCATCTGGGTGCCGGCCCTCACCGCCGCGTACTTTCCCGGGGCGTACCGGGTGCCGAGCTACCGGTGCCGCGTGTCCTGCGTGATGACGAACAAGACGCCCACCGGCACCGTGCGAGGGCCGGGCGTGTTCGAGGGCACGTTCGCGCGCGAGCGCGCGCTCGATGTCGCCGCCGCGCGCGCGGGCCTCGATCCTGGCGAGCTGCGCCGCCGGAACATGCTGCGCCCGGACGAGCTGCCGCATCGGCTCAGCACCGGCGCCCTCGCCCGCGAGATCGTGCTCGAGGACGAAGACTTCCCGGCGGTGTTCGAGGCCGCCCTCGCCTCGGCGGAGTACGAGCGGCTCAGGCGGCAGTGCGAGGCGGCGAACGCGCCCGAGGCCACCGTGCGTCTCGGCGTCGGCATGGCGACCTTCATCGAGCCGAGCGGGGCCGGTCCCTTCGAGGTGGCGAGGGTGGCCCTCGGCCGCGACGGACGCATCGCCGTCGACAGCGGCGCCACCGCGCTCGGCCAGGGGCTGGAGACGACGCTGGCCCAGATCTGTGCCGACGGGCTCGGCGTGCCCGTGGCCGCCATTACCGTGCGCCACAGCGATACGGCGCGCCTGTCCGCAGGTGGCGGCACGTACGCGAGCCGGTCGACGATCATGGCGGGCAGCGCCGTGCACGGAGCGGCGCGGATCCTCAAAGACAAGATCCTGAATGCCGCCGCCGCGCATCTGGAAGTGGCCGCCGCCGACCTTACGCTGAGCGACGGCGGGGTGTCGGTGGTCGGGCTACCGGTGCCGGGCTACTCGCTCGCAGAGATCGCCAGGTGGTCGATGGCGGCCTCACGCGCGTCCGGCGAGCCCGCGAACGGCGCCGAGGCCATCGCCGCCGACTATCGGTACGAAAGCGCGCGGGGCATAACGACGTTCGCCGTTCACGTGGCCATGGTGGCGGTCGACACGGAGACGGGGCGCGTGCGGCCGCTCCGCCACGTCGTGTGCTGCGACGTCGGGCGCGCGGTCAACCCGGGCATCGTGGAAGGCCAGCTGCACGGCGGCGTCGTGTTCGGCCTCGGCCACGCGCTCGGCGAGGAGCTGGTGTACGACGAGGGCGGCCAGCTCATCACCGGAAGCCTGATGGACTACGCGCTGCCCGCGGCGGCGGACTGCCCGGCCATCGATGTGGTGGTGCTCGAGCACGCGCCCGCGCGCTCCAACCCTCTCGGCGTCAAGGGTGTCGGCGAGACGGGCACCTCCGGCGTGGGGGCGGCCGTTGCGAACGCGGTGGCGCACGCGCTCGGCGGAGCCGTGCGCGTGCGCCGGCTGCCCCTCACGCCGTCCCGTGTGCGGGAGGCGATCGTCGAGGCCCGGACTGTGTGACCTCGGCCTTCACGGGACGGCTATGCCCTCATCCGGTCGGTGCGCGCGCTGCCTGCGGAGAGCGGCGGCCGCCGGTGTGGGCGGGCGCGCCTCGCGGACTTGTCCGCCCGCCCGCCGGGGATACTCCGAAGCCGTCCGCGCGGCGCCTTCAGACTGGCCTCCAGGGCCTCGACGAGGTTGCGGACGGGTCGCGGCCGCTCTCCGCGAGCGCGTCGCGCAGCAGGCCGTACGCCTTCGTCGCGCTCTTGCCGGCGGGAGCGAGGAAGTACGGATGATCGAAGTAGCGGCCGTCGATCTCGCTGCGCTCGACGAAGTCGCGGATCTCGAAGGTTTGCGTGGCGGGCACGCGGGCCTTGGCGAAGTCCTCGTCGGTGAGGACGATGGGGCTGAAGTCCTTGGCATGGAACTGCCGGAAGTGCAGCTCGCCCCGGCTCTCCACGGCGTGGGAAGGCTAGTCGCGGTCCTCGAAGCCGCTCGCGCGCTTGAGCGCCTTGCGGCGCTTCTTGCGGGCGGCCGCCTGCTTGCGCTTGCGCTTGACGGAAGGCTTCTCGTAGAAGGCCCGGCGCTTCATCTCCTGAAAGACGCCGTCCTTGAGCATCTGCTTCTTGAGCGCCTTGAGGGCGGGCTCGATCTGGTTTTCGATGACCTCGATCTTCGCCGCCGTGGTCGCGCGGCCCACTACGAGCGGCTGCGCAGGTGGGAGGTGGAGCGATAGCCGCGCGCGGGCACCGAGCGGTCGACGATGTTGAGCTTGCCCAGCCGCTTCGTGCCGTCGGCGACGGCGGTGGCGATGGTCTTGAACCCCTCGGACGACTCCTCGATGGTCTCACCGGCGTAGCTGACGATGCGCCAGCGCCAATCGCGGAAGTTGGGAGTGGAGAACGCCGTCACCTGCATCTAGGGCTCCTCTCGGCTCGTCGGCACCCAAGACTCGTGAGAGCCCCGGCCAGGTTTCGCAGTGACCAGCAGTCGATAGAATCGGTGAGCCGCGGACATTCGGAAGCGTTTGTAGCGTATCATCGCGGAGGAGGAACGGCAACGACCGTCTGGGGCCCTACGTCGGCCGTTCCGCAAGGTTGGCGATGACCTGCGACAGCTCTGGCGGGATCGACCAACTTCGAGAGGTGGAAGTTGAAGCCGGCCGCCAGCAAGCCGGGAAAAATTTCCACCCTACCTGAGGGGCTCGGTCTCGATTAGCATAGGCCGATTTCTCGCACCGGAGGACGGCATGCCCGAATCGATTCCCGCGTCGCTCGTGATCGACACCCTGAAGGACACCTTCCGCGAGGCGCGCGCCGCCCGCGCGGCCGAAGGCTGGGCGGCCTCCGCCCACGACCATCTCGGATGGATCCTCAGCGTTCCCGACACCCACCAGAAAACGGTGCTGGCCGCCCTCGACAAGGAGCAGGCGCTGCGCGTGGTCACCTGCGCCACCGAGGACGAGGCGGTCACGATCGCGGCCGGCCTCTACGCGGGGGGCGAGCCGGTGATGCTCATGATCCAGCACGCCGGCCTCTATGCCTCGGTGAATACCCTGCGCGGCGTCGCCATGGACGGCCGCGTCCCCGTCTTCTACATGATCGGGCTGCTGAGCCGGGAGAAGGACAAGGACCCGCGCGAGTCGCGCCACTCGATGGTGCGCTTCTGCGAGCCGCTGCTCGACACCTTCGGCGTGCCCCACGCGCGGCTGGAAGGACCCAACGACGTGCACCTCATCCCCGAGTACTACCGCCTGAGCCGGCAGCGCCGCGGTCCCGCCGTGGTGCTGGTGGGCCTGGAGACGAGCTGAGATGGCCATCAAGCCCGAAGACGCGCTGCGCGCCATCGCCGCCGTGCGCGGCGACGCCATCTGCATCCCCACCATGACCACGTCACCCGCGTGGCGCAGCATCGCCCCCGACGACCTGTCCGTCGGCTGCGTGGGCTTCATGGGCGGCGCCTCGTCGCTGGGGCTGGGCCTGGCCCTCGCGCGCCCGGAGCGCCGCGTGCTCGTCTTCGACGGCGACGGTTCCCTGCTGATGCAGCTCGGCTCGCTGGCCACGGTGGCGGGCGCGCGCCCGCGCAACCTCGTCCATTTTCTTTTCAAGAACGGCGTGTATCACACCTCCGGCGCGCAGGAGACGCCCGGCGGGCTCACCGTGGATTTCGTGACGATGGCCCGCGCCGCGGGCTACCGCGCCGCCGTCGCCATCGGGGAGCTGGACGAGCTGAAGCGGCGGTTGCCGTCGCTACTGGCGGGAGAAGGCCCGAGCTTCGTGGAGCTGCACACCACGCTCGCCGAGCAGACGCCGATGACGGCGCCCGGCGGGAAAGCGTTCCATCAACAGGTGGACGATCTCCGAACCGCGCTGAAGACCGGGGGATAGTTGACGTAGCGGCACCACGTTCTAGACGGACATCGAGGCGCGTCCCGGGTTCCCCGGGACGCGTCCGAGTGTTGGGGGTGTAGGGGGCCCTTCGAGGCCCCCTACGTCTACTGGTGCGGTGTTGCTTCCACGAAGGCGGCGGGCAGGAGGCCGGCGTTGGGCGTTACCCGAAGCTCGGCGATAAGGGCGTCGAGGCCGGTCGAGGTGTCGCGGACGTACTCCCACAGGTGCTTGTGCATCAGGGCGAGGGTGAGGGCGTCGCGGACGGCGGCGGGCCGGCGCAGCGCGGTCTCGACGAGCATCGACAGCGTGAGCCACGCGCGCTGGGGCGAGGCGCGCAGCACGCAGTTCCAGAAGATCCGCAGCACGAGCTTGAGATCGTCGCGCCGCGCCACCAGCTTGGACTCGAGGTCGCCCCGTCTGAGGATGAGGTCCATCGCGCGCCGCCGGTAGTGGCCGTAGTCGTACAGCTTGGAGAGCAGCTGGCGATAGCCTTCGTAGAGCTGCAGGCGCGACATGCCGGTGGGGATGATGTTGGTGAAGACGAACTGGTCGCCCACCGACTCCGCCACCAGGCGCCCCGCCTTCTCCAGCCGTGTGTAGAGCGGCGTCTTGGGAATGGCGTTGAGCATCCCCGTCATGGAGATGGGGATGCGCGCGTCCTGGATGAACCGGAACTGCTCCTCGAAGATGGCGGGATCGTCGTTGTCGAAGCCGACGATCATGCCCGCCATCACCTGGATGCCGGCCGCCTGGATCTTGTGCACGGACTCCACGAGGTCGCCGCGCGTGTTCTGCATCTTGCCCGCTTCCTTCAGGCTCGACACGCGCGGGGACTCGATGCCCACGAAGATGGTGGTGAAGTACGCCTCCTTCATCAGCTTCAGGATCTCATCGTCCTGCGCGACGTTGAGGCTGACTTCCGTCATGAACTCCATGGGGAAGTTGCGCTCCTGCTGCCAGAGGGCGATGGCGCGCAGCAGCGCCTTGGCGTCCTTCTTGTTGCCGATGAAATTGTCGTCGACGACGAAGATGTTGGTGATCCCGAGGGCGTGGATGGCCTCGACCTCCGCCATCACCTGCGCCACCGCCTTCGTCCGCGGGCGGCGGCCGTACATCACGATGATGTCGCAGAACTCGCACATGAAGGGGCAGCCGCGCGCGAACTGGATCGTCATCGTGCGGTAGCGGTCGATCTTGAGCAGGTCGAAGCGGGGCAGGGGCGAGTCCGTCATGCTCGGCCGCTCGGGCTCGCTGTACTCCTTCAGCCACTGGCCCGACTCGTAGTCCTTGAGGAAGCGCGCCCACATGTACTCGGCTTCCCCGTTGATGACGACGTCGACCCTGTCGCGCAGCTCTTCGGGACACAGGGTGGCGAAGGGGCCGCCCACAACCACGAATTTTCCGCGCCGCCGGAACTCCGCGATGATCTCGAACATCCGGCGCTTGTGGATGACGTAGCCGGTGACGCCGACGATGTCGGCCTCGGCGTCGAAGTCGATCTCCTCCACGTTCTCGTCGCAGAGGATCACGTCGTGCCCGGGAGGAGTGAGCGCGGCCACCGTCGGCAGCGCGAGGTTCGGGAAGACGCATTTCTTCCCGAGGCTCGGCAGGATGCGATCGAACGTCCAGAACGACTCGGGATTCTTCGGTGCGATTAACAAGATTTTGATGGCGCGCCTCCTCGGTTACCCCCAAATAGTAGGCGGCCTTCGCCGCCGGAGCAAGGGGCTCCTGACCCTGGCGTATAGTCGAAAC
>CAYQQT010000034.1:0-6405 GCA_964419375.1 uncultured bacterium | reverse complement strand
TCGGCGTCCTCGCCGCAGGCGCAGCGGCGCCGGAAGACGGCCACCGCCGCCGTCTCGAAGGGGACCACGCTCCTGCAGAACGACGAGGGCTCGCGCGCCGCGTGGAGCGGGGCCAAGCCCATGTGGAACAAGCGGTGAGCGCCGGAGAACGCGCGGCTCCGTGGGCGCCTTTGCGCCTACAATGCCGCGGGAGGACGAGCCGATGATCTACGAATATCGCGCGTACTACGTGATGCCGGGGCGAATGCCGGACGTCCAGCGCCGCTTCGCGGACGTCACCATGAAGCTCTTCGCCAAGCACGGGATCACGGTGGTGGGCTTCTGGGAGCCCGTGATCGGGGAGAACAACGAGCTATTGTACATCTGCCAATTCGAGGACCTCGCCCACCGCGAGCGCGCGTGGAGCGCGTTCATCGCCGATCCGGAGTGGCAGGCCGCCAAGAAGGCCACCGAGGCCAACGGGCCCATCGTGGAGCGGGTGGTCAACAAGATCTTCAAGGCCACGTCGTTCTCGCCGATGAAGTAAAAAGGGCGGGCATGGCGGACCAGGCCCACCTCGATCAGCTCGCGATCAACACCATTCGCACGCTCGCCATGGACGCGGTGCAGGCGGCGAATTCCGGCCACCCGGGAACGCCGATGGCGCTCGCTCCCGTGGCGTACACGCTCTGGCAGCGCGTCCTCCGCTACGACCCTCAAGATGCCGCATGGCCCAACCGTGACCGCTTCGTGCTGTCGGCCGGGCACGCGTCCATGCTGCTCTACGCCATGCTGCACCTGACGGGCGTCAAGAGCGTGAACGGCAAGGGCGAGCGGCTCGATGCGCCCGCGCTCACGCTGGACGACATCCAGAAGTTCCGGCAGCTCGACAGCAAGACCCCCGGCCACCCCGAGTATCGCCTCACCTCGGGCGTGGAGACGACCACGGGCCCCCTCGGGCAGGGCGTGGCCACGAGCGTGGGCATGGCGATCGCCTCCCTGTGGCACGCGGCGCACTTCAATCGGCCCGGGTTTCCGATCTTCGATTACGACGTGTACGTGCTCGCGAGCGACGGCGACATGATGGAAGGCGTCGGCAGCGAGGCGGCGTCGCTGGCGGGCCACCTCAAGCTCTCCAACCTGTGCTGGATCTACGACAGCAACCGCATCACCATCGAAGGCGCCACCGATCTGGCGTTCAGCGAGGACGTGGGCGCGCGCTTCCTCGCCTACGGCTGGCACGTGACGCGCGTGGGCGACGCCAACGACCTGCCCGCGCTCGAGCGGGCGTTGCACGTGTTCAAGGCCACCACCGACCGGCCCACGCTCATCGTCGTGGACAGCCACATCGCCTTCGGCGCTCCCACCAAGCAGGACACCCACGGCGCGCACGGCGAGCCGCTCGGTGAGGAGGAGATCCGCCTCACCAAGCGCGCGTACGGCTGGCCCGAGGACGCGAAGTTCCTCGTGCCCCCCGAGGTGCGCGAGCACTTCGCGGCCGGGATGGGCCGGCGCGGGGCCGACGTGCGCGCGCAGTGGATGTCGCTGTACGCGCGGTACACGAAAGAGCACCCGGAGCTCGCGGACACGCTAAAGCGGATGCAACAGCGACGGCTGCCCGAGGGCTGGGACGCGGACCTGCCGGTCTTCCCCGCGGACGCCAAGGGGCTCGCCACCCGCGATTCGTCGGCGAAGGTGCTGAACGCCATCGCCAAGCGCGTGCCGTGGTTGCTGGGCGGCTCCGCCGATCTCGCGCCGTCGACGAAGACACGGCTCACGTTCGAGGGCGCGGGCGACTTCACCGCGGCCAACCGCGCCGGCCGCAACTTCCACTTCGGCGTTCGCGAGCACGCCATGGGCGCCGCATGCAACGGCCTGTCGCTGTCCAATCTAAGAGCCTACGGCTCGGGGTTCCTCATCTTCAGCGACTACTCGCGCCCCACGCTGCGGCTGTCGTCGATCATGGAGCTGCCCGTCATCTATATCTATACGCACGACTCCATCGGGGTGGGCGAGGACGGCCCCACCCACCAGCCCATCGAGCATCTCGCCTCGCTGCGCGCCATCCCGGGCATGGTGGTCCTGCGCCCCGCGGACGCCAACGAGGTGGCGGAAGCGTGGCGGGTGATCATGGGCTTCACGCACGAGCCGGTGGCGCTCGTGCTCACGCGCCAAGCCTTGCCCACCCTCGATCGCGGGCGCTACGCGGACGCCGCCGGCCTGCGCCGGGGCGCGTACGTGCTTGCGGACGCGCCGGGCGGCCGGCCGGACGTGCTGCTGCTGTCCACCGGCAGCGAAGTCTCGCTGTGCGTGGACGCGTACGAGCGGCTCACCGCCGAAGGCGTGCGCGCGCGGGTGGTGAGCATGCCGTCGTGGGAGCTCTTCGAGCGGCAGGACCGAGCGTATCGCGATGCCGTCCTGCCGCCCGCGGTCACGGCGCGCGTGTCGGTGGAGCAGGGCTCGACGCTGGGCTGGCACCGCTACGTAGGGACGGAAGGAGCGACCATCGGCATGAAGACGTTCGGCGCTTCCGCGCCGCTCAAGGCGCTGGTGCAGAAGTTCGGCTTCACGGCGGAGGCGGTGGTGGCGGTGGCGAAGGCGCAGGTGAAATAACGCGAAGGGCGATGCGTCCCCGGCCGCCGCGCGCCGGCGGTTCGGCAAAGCGGCGGAGGCCGCGGCCGGGGACATCAAAGCATCGCGCGCCGGTGCTATCGCAAGGCGCATACCACGCCCGCGCTTCGCCTAAGACGGCGACCACGCGGGCGTTGCACTCTTTACTCTCGTTCGCACGCGACAGAGTGCTGACACGGGCGCCGTCACGGTGTACCGTGACGCATCACACGCTCACACGTCGTCCTCAAGCTTCGTGCGCACCTCCTCGCCCTCGCGCTCGGCGCCTTCGTGCCGCTGCTCGTGTTCTCCGTCGTCATGGTGGTGCTGTTCACGCGCCAGGAGCGCGCCACCATCGAGCGCGGCGCCCGCGATACCGCGCGCGCGCTGTCGCTGGCCGTCGATCGCGATCTGCTGCGATCGATGACGGCGCTGGAAGCGCTCGCGACCTCCAAGGAGCTGGACGCGGGCGAGCTGCGCGGCTTCGTGCGCGAGGCGCAGCGTGTCCTTCCCACGCAGGACGGCTGGCTCGACGTCATGCTCTTCGATCGCGCCGGGCAGGAGCTGCTGACGCTGGCGGCCTCGGGCGCGTCCGGCGCGGGCGCCGTCGATGCCGACGTCGTGCTCCGCGTGGCCGATACCGGACGACCCTCGGTGTCCGATGTGCGCGCGGTGGGGCCGCCGCGCAATCACGTCGTGACCGTCAGCGTGCCCGTCGTCCGGCACGGCCGCATCCGCTACGTGCTCGCCGCCAGCCTGTCCCCCGAGGTGATGGCGGGCATGCTGCGGGAGCAACGGCTGCCCGGCACGTGGACGGGCGCCATCGTCGATCGAAAGAAAGTCATCATCGCCCGCACTCGTGACGGCCGGCGTCTGACGGGCACGCCCGCCTCCACGATGCTCGCCCAGCACGCGAGCGTGGCCAGCGAAGGCTCCTACGATGGCGTCACCGTGGACGGCATCCCCGTGTACAGCTCGTTCAGCCGCTCGCCGCTCACGGGATGGACGGTGGCCATCGGCATCCCGAGGGACGAGGTGCAGCCCTCCCTCGCCCGCTCGTTCACGGGCGTGGTCGGCGCCGGCATCCTCCTCGGGCTCTTGGCGATCGGCCTCGCGCTCATGCTCGGGCGCCGCATTGCCGCCGCCATCGGGTCGCTCAAGACGACGGCGGCCTCCCTCGGTGTGAACGAGCCCGCGGTGGCCGTGCCCTCGCCGGTGGCGGAGATCAACGACGTCGGCCGGGCCATCGAGGAGGCGAGCGCACTGCTGCGCCGGCGCTCCGCCGAGCGTGACGCGGTGGAGGTGGCCCTGCAGGAGCGCGACGAGCGGCTGCGCCTCGCGCTCACCGCCGGGCGCATGGCGACGTGGGACTGGGACGTGCGCGCGGATACGGTGAGGTGGTCGAACGACCACGAGGCGCTGTGGCGCGAGCACTGCGACACCTTCGAGGGAACGGCGCAGTCCGTGCTGCGCTACGTGCATCCGGAGGATCGCGCGCTGCTGCGCGCGGCCCTGGAGCGGGCGCTCAAGAACGGCGTCTCCTGCGAGACCGAGTTCCGGGTGCGCTGGCCCAGCGGCGCCAACACCTGGGTGGCGCTGCGCGGGCAGGCCATCCACGACCAGGAAGGACGGAGGCTGCGCATGCTCGGTGTGGCCACCGACATCACGGAGCGCAAGGAGGCGGAAGCGGAGTCGCGCCAGCTCGCCGCCCTCGTGGAGTCGTCCGAGGACGCCATCATCGGCAAGACGCTCGAGGGCGTGATCGTGTCGTGGAACCTCGGGGCGCAGCGGATCTACGGCTACACCGAGGAGGAAGCGAAGGGCCGCTCCATCGGCTTTCTCCTGCCGCCCGCGCGCGAGGCGGAGATGACGGCCATCCTGGAATCCGTCCGACATGGCCAGCCGGTGGAGAGCCTCGACGCCGTGTGCGTGCGCTGTGACGGCGGCTCCGTGGAGGTCTCCCTCACGGTGTCGCCGGTGCGCGACGCCAACAGCCGGATCGTGGGCGCCGCTTCCATCGCGCGCGACGTGACCGCCAAGCGCCGCATCGAGAAGCAGCTCGCCGGCCTGCAGTCGCTGACCGACGTCGCCCTCGCCTACCTCTCGCTGGAGGACCTGCTCCGCGAGCTCCTCGGCCGCCTGTGCGGCGTGCTGGGCTGCGATGTGTCCTCCATCCTGCTCCTGAGCGACGACGGCGGTCACCTCGTCGTGCGCGCCTCCCACGGGATCGCCGACGATTGCGGCACCGTCGTGGAGCTGGGCCGCGGCGTGGTGGGCCGCGTGGCCGCCACGCAGCGCGCCGTCATCATCGACGACCTCGCGTCCGTGGAGGTGGACAACCCCCACCTGCGCGCGCGCGGACTGAGCTCGCTGCTCGGCGTGCCGCTGCTCGTCGACGGCCGTGTGATCGGCGTCGTCCACATCGCCACCAGGGTCACGCGGCGCTTCACGGACGAGGAGACCCGGCTGCTGATGCTCGCCGCCGACCGCATGGCGCTCGCCATCGATCACGCGCGGCTGTACGAGGCGGAGCGGGCGGCGCGCACGGAAGCCGAGCGCGCCAACCGCTCCAAGGACCAGTTCATTGCCACGCTCTCGCACGAGCTCCGCACGCCCCTGCAGGCGATGCTGGGCTGGCTGCGGATGGTGCGCAGCGGCCGCCTCGACCCGCGGCAGGCCGCGCGCGCGCTGGAGACGGTGGAGCGCAACACGCAGGCGCAGTCGCAGCTCATCAACGATCTCCTCGACGTCTCCCGCATCGTGAGCGGCAAGCTGAGCATGGACATGCGGCGGGTGGACGCGGGGGGCGTGGTGGGCGCCGCCCTCGAGGCGGTGCGGCCGATGGCCGAGGGGGCGGGCGTGCGGCTGGGCGTGACGCTGCCGGAGACGACGCTGACGGTGTCCGCCGACGCCGACCGCCTCCAGCAGATCGTCTGGAACCTGCTGTCCAACGCCATCAAGTTCACGCCCGCGGGCGGAGCGGTGGATCTGTCGCTGGAGGCCTCGCCCACGGAGGCGATCATCCGCGTGCGGGACACGGGGCGCGGCATCGCGCCCGAGATGCTTCCCGAGATCTTCGAGCGCTTCCGCCAGGCGGAGGGCACCACCACGCGCGCGCACGGCGGTCTGGGCCTCGGCCTCGCCATCGTGCGCCATCTGGTGAACCTCCACCACGGCCGCGTCGACGCCGAGAGCGCCGGCATCGACCAGGGCGCCACCTTCACGGTGCGCCTGCCCTTGCTGGCGCCGCAGGCGGCGCCCGCGCCCCGCGTGCAGCGGAGCGCCACGGAGGGTGCGCCGGATGTGTTCCCGGAGCTGGCGGGCGTGCGCGTGCTCGTCGTCGACGACGAGCGCGACGCGCGTGAGCTCGTGCACGCCGTGCTCGCCCGGTGCGGCGCCGAGGTGACGACGGCGGCGTCGGCGGCGGAGGCATTCGCCTCGCTGCAGCAGGCGTCCCACGACGTGCTGCTGAGCGACATCTCGATGCCCGGAGAAGACGGCTACCAGCTCATCCGCCGCGTGCGCGCCATGCACGACGAGCCGCGCGCCCGCATCCCGGCGGCGGCCCTCACCGCCTACGCTCGCCTCGAAGATCGCGACGCCGCCCTCGCCGCCGGCTACCAGATGCACGTCGCCAAGCCCGTGGAGCCCGCGGTGCTCGCCCGCGTCGTTCAGACTCTCAGCGGGCGTCGCGCTTCGTAGCTCGCGAGCGCGCCTTAGAGTTCGACGACTGAGGCGCGCGGTGGCATCCGCCGCAACCCGAGGCCGCGCGGGGGGCGGGTCGGGTTCGGGGTGCCGGGACCCGTTTCCCACTCA
>CAYQQT010000033.1:0-14499 GCA_964419375.1 uncultured bacterium | reverse complement strand
GCGCGGTCCCGGCTTCGCCAAGGAGCCTCGCGTCCCCCAGAATCGAACGCGCATCGTCACATCCCTTCCACATGCTTTGGTCCGAGCACGTCAAAGGCAGGCACGGGTTGGCTCTTCCCGCTCACGCGCAATGCGCCCAGCTCCCGCACCTGCACCATGTCTTTCACTGAGGCGTAGGTGGTCTCCGTGATGAGGATCTGCCCGGGGCCCGCGCTGGCCTCGAAGCGCTGCGCCAGGTTCACTTCGCCCCCAACCGCGGTGTAGTCCATTCGGCGTTGGGAGCCGATCGTTCCCACGATGGCGGTGCCCGTATTGATGCCGATCCCCATGTGGAGGCAAAGATCCGGAAACCTGGCGAACCGCACGCGCTTCACCCGTTCTTGCAGCGCGAGGGCACACCTGACGGCGCGCGCGGCGTCGTCCGTGCGCACCAGCGGCGCCCCGAAGATCGCCATGATCCCGTCGCCCCGAAACTTGTCGAGCGTTCCGCCGCACTCGAAGACCACATCGACGACCTCGCTCAGGTAGGCGTTCAGGATCTCGACCACGTCCTGTGGGTCGAGCGTGTCGGCGAGTGGCGTGAAGCCCCGAAGATCGCCGAAGAGAATCGTGACCGCCCGCTTCACGCCGCCGACACCGAGGTGCTTGCCCGGATGGCTGACGATCTCCGCCGCCACGTCCTCGGAGACATACCGGCCCAGCAGCGTGAAGAGCAGGCGCGTCCGCGCTTCCAGCTGGTCCTGCAGCCGCTTGAGCCGCAAGAGCGATCGCACCCGCGCGCGGAGCTCGGCAAAGTCCATGGGCTTCGAGAAGAAATCATCCGCGCCCGCCGACAGGCCGAGGAGCCTGGCCTGGAGATCCGCCACCGCCGTCAAGATGATCACGGGGATGAACTGGAAGCGGGGATTCGCCTTGAGGCGCGCGCACAGCTCGATCCCGCTCATCCCTGCCAGGTTGACGTCGGTCACGACGAGATCGGGGAGGTCGCCGTGCACGATGGCCAGCGCACGCTCGGCAGAGTCTGCGGTCATCACGCGGTATCCGGCCAGGACGAGGTATTCCTCGATCAGCTCCCGCATCGCGGGCTCGTCGTCGACCACCAGGATGGTCGCGCCCGGTGAGGGGCCCTCGGCTGAGAGAGCGCCTGGACGATCTCCGCCCTCCTGCCGGGCCAGGTGGTGCTCCAGGATGAGCCGGACGAGCTTGACCAGCTCTTCGTCGTCAACTGGCTTCGGAATGAAGTTGTCGGCGCCACGCTCGAGCCCGATGACGATGTCCCGGACGTCACGCCGCTCCGTCAGCAGCACGAACGGGATTCGTCGCGTTGCTTCATGTGACTTCGCTGCCGCGCAGAACGCGAACCCGTCCATGTCGGGCATCACGATGTCGGAGATGATCAGGTCCGGCGGCGCCGCGACGGCCCGCTCCAGCCCCTCGCGTCCATTCACGGCAACCTCGACCTGGTAGCCCGCATCTTCCAGGACGAGCCTGAGGTGCTCGGCTTGCGTCGGGCTGTCCTCAACCACGAGGATGCGAAGCTCCATCTCAGCCCCTACTTGTGACTCATGCGGTCAAATTCACCGCGACTGGAGGAAGTCCCTCATCGTCGTGGAGACCTCCGCGTCGTCGTCGACGATGAGCACACGCGCACCACCAGTGCCGATCACGCTCGGTGCATCCCGGGTCTCGTCATGGTCTCGAGGCGTCGTCGCGCCGGCATCCGCGCCATGAGGGCCCAGCAGCGGCAACAGGTCACCGGGTGCGACCGGCTTCGACACGATCGCGGCTGCTCCGAGCGCGATGGCTTCCTGCCTGAGACGGGCGTCGTCCGTCCCGGTCAGGACGAGGACCGTGATCCCGGGGTCGAGCTTGCGAATTCGCTTCAACGCGTCCACGCCGCCCAGCCGCGGCATCATGAGGTCGAGGAGCACGTCGTCAGCGACCAGGACCCTCCGCTGCCCGCCCGCGCCGGTCATGGGCCAGCACCACCGACGGGCCCGCTGCCCAGCGCACGAGCGAGGGCCTGACTGATCTCGTCGCGGTTGAACGGCTTGCCGATGCTCAGCGCGCCGGTCTCGGCGAGAAACGTTGCCAGATCGGCGCTCAGGCTGTCGCCGGTGACGAAGACGAATCGCTTTGCCAGGGCCGGATCGCGCGTCGCGACTTCACGGTAGAGCCCCGGGCCGTCCAGTTCCGGCATTCGCAGATCGCTGAAGATGAGGTCGAACGTGCGCTCGCGGACCCTGTCGAGCGCGACGGCGCCGTTGGCCGCCACGTGGACGTCATGGCCCTCCGCTGACAACATCTCGGCGAGGACTTCCGCGACGTCCTCCTCGTCGTCGACGACGAGAATGGTCCTGGGGTGCCCCCGAGGGTGTGCGGCAGCACCCGACGCGACGGGCGCAGTCGGAGGCCTCGTGCCCACGGGAAGCTCGACGGTGAAGACGGCCCCGTGCCCCGGATCACTCCGTACCTCGATCCGACCGCCGTGGCCTTTGACGATTCCCGCGCAGAGCGGCAGCCCGAGTCCCGTGCCGACACCCGGCGGCTTCGTGGTGAAGAACGGCTCGAAGATTCGCCCCTGGATCTCTGGCGGAATGCCGGGCCCGCTGTCCTCGACCGCCACGTGGACCTGCGCCCTCGCCGAATCCCAGCCGGTGCGGATCGTGAGCCGACGCGGCCCCGAGGTCTCACGCATCGCGTGATGGGCGTTGGTCGCCAGGTTCACCAGGACCTGGACGAGCTGGTGGACATCGGCCCAAATGAGCGGAAGGCTCTCCACCAGCTGCAGCTCGACCTGCACATCGTCCACCCGGAGCTGGTAGGCCAACAGCTCGACGGCGTCGCGGACGATCTGATTGATCTGCACGTCCCGGTACTCGGGCGGCTGCTGTCGCGCCAGCGCGAGAAAGCTCTTCACAATGCGGCCGCAGCGCTCGGCCGCCTGGCGAAGCTTCTGGGTGCGCACGGCCAGCGGTCCGTCGCCGACCGCTTCCTGCAGGAGCACCGCGTGGCCGATCACCACCGACAGGGGATTGTTCAGTTCGTGCGCCACGCCGGCCAGCAGCGAGCCCATCGCGGCGATCTTCTCGGCCTGAACTAGCGCGGCCCGCTGCCACTCGAGCTCGGCGGCGGCCCGCTTGCGCTCGGTGATGTCCTGCACGACCGTGAGCGCCGCCCGGCGCCCGCCGAGCTCGAGCCCGTGCACACTGACCTCGACGTCGATCAGTCGGCCATCCTTCACGCGGTGTCGCCACTCACCCGCCACCGGGAGCCCTTCCACTCGGTTCCGCACCGACTCGAGCAGGGCAGGGACGTCGGCCGCGTCACGGATCTCGGTCAGCCGCATGCGCAAGAACTCGTCACGCGTGTACCCGTAGTGATTGATGGCGGCGTCGTTGACCTCGATGAATTCCAGCGTCTCGCGGTCGTAGACCCACATGGGGTGAGGGTTGCTCGCGAAGAGAAGGCGAAAGTCCGCTTCCCTCTGGCGGAGTGTCTCCTCCGCGCGCCGGCGCGCGGTGATGTCCTGTACGGCGCCTTCATAGCCGCTCGGTGCTCCCTTTTCGTCCCGAAGCGCTCGGACGTTGAGCCGCACCCAGATCACCGAGCCGTCGGCCCGCCGAGACTGCACGTCGAAATCGCGTGCGACCTCGTCCCGCATGAGCATCGCCAGGAATGCTCGCCGGTCGTCGTCGGACATGTAGAGGCCATTCACGTTCACGGTGCCCACGAGCTCGGAGAGGTCCCCGTAGCCGAGCATCTGCACCATGGCTGGATTGGCGTCGAGGATCGTTCCCGACGGATTCGTTCGATAGAGCCCGATCGGAACGTTGTCGAACAGGCCCCGGAGCTCCTGCGTACGCTGCTCGACCCGCGTCTCGAGGTCCTGGGCGTAGTGCTCCACTGTGCGCTTCGACTCGGTGAGCTGCTCGTTGAGTTGACAGAGCTCCTCGAAAGTCGAGAACAGCAGCTCGACGATCTGCTGCTTGTCGGCGGAGATCTTGATCTGGCGGGTGCCGACGTGGAGCGCGACCTCCACCTCCATGTGACCCTGCTTGCGATATTCCAGCTGCTCGAAGATGCGCCGGATCCGCTCCAGGAGGTACGCATCCTCGAAGGGTTTCGTGATGAAGTTGTCGGCGCCACGCTCGAGCCCCTTGATGATGTCCACGGGATCCTTGCGGTCCGTCAGGAGCACGAACGGAATCCGCTTCGTCCGCTCCGCGGACTTCACGGCTCGGCAGAACGCGTAGCCGTCCATCCGCGGCATCATGAGGTCGGAGATGATGAGATCGGGCGGGTGGCTCCGGATATGCTCCAGTCCTTCCTGACCGTCGCGAGCCACCTCGACCTGATAGCCGTTGTCCTCGAGGAGCAGACGTACCCGCTCCGCCTGCGTCCGACTGTCCTCGACCACGAGAATCGTCTGTCCCATCGCTGCTGCTCCTATGGCCGGCTCACGACCGAGCGCACCGTGACCGCGATCTGTTCCGGCGACAGCACGTACTCGGCCGCGCCGAGCCGAACCGCTTCACCCGGCATCCCGAAGATCACGCTCGTCTCCTCGTCCTGGGCGATGGTCAGGCCGCCCATCTGCCGGAGTCTCAGGAGACCTCCGGCGCCGTCGCGCCCCATCCCGGTGAGAAGAATGCCTGCGGCGCACCGACCATAGGCCTCCGCCACCGAACTGAAGAGGTACGACGCCGAGGGGCAGAAGCCGTCCTCCACAGAATCCTTCGCGAGTAAAATCCGGCCCCCCCTCGTGATCCCCATCTGGGATCCGTCGGGGGCGACGTAGACGGTCCCAGGCCGGACTCCCTCGCCAGGCTCGGCCAGCTTCACGGCGAGCTGAGTGCCCTGGTCGAGCCACTCGATGAGCCCTGCGGCAAACCCCGGGGCGATGTGCTGAACGAGCAGGATCGGCACGGCGAGGTCGCCGGGGAGCTCTCTCAAGACGGCGGCGACCGCTTGCGGCCCACCGGTGGAAGCTCCGATGGCAACGAGGCGGATCTCCCGATCGGGCCGCGTGGAGACGGGGGGCGGCACCACAGGACGTTCCTGTCGCCGCCACCGTCGCACCACCTTCACCTCGGCCATGAGCTTGACCGTTTCCACGAGCCGCCGGGCGTCCTCCGCGTGCTCGGGATGATCGGGCCCGCCGGGCTTGTCGAGCGCCGTGAGGGCGCCGGCTTCCAGCGCCTTGAAGGTCACCTGCACTTCCTCCCGGCTGATGCTCGCGCTGACGATGACAATCGGCGTGGGCACTCGCTCCATGATCTGGCGGGTCGCCTCCAGGCCGTTCATCCGCGGCATGTGGACGTCCATGACGATGACGTCCGGCTTGAGCCGCTCGGCCTGGGCCACGGCCTCGACACCGTCCCTCGCGGTGCCGACGACCGAGAGAGCGGGATCCTCGCCGAGCAAGTACGTCAGGTACTCCCGGGTGACCGCCGAGTCTTCGACAACAAGCACGCGGACCATCAGGGCTCCCCGGGGGTCGGCATCACACTAGCCGGCGAATGATCTCGAGGAGGTTCGACTGGTCGAAGCTCGACTTGATGATGTACGCGTTGGCACCGACCTCGACCCCGCGCTCCTTGTCCTCGCGCAACTCGAGGGCCGTGACCAGGACGACCGGGAGGTCGGCCAGCGCTTGGTCCGCCCGGATCCGGGCCGTCAGGTCAAACCCATTCATGCGGGGCATGTCCACGTCCGAGACGACCAAGTCGAAGGCCTCGCTCTTGAGCTGCGTCCACGCGTCGATCCCGTCCACCGCGACGCGAATCCGGTAGCCCACCGCCTCCAGGAGGTTCTTCTCCATCGTGCGGGTCGTGATGGAATCGTCGACGACGAGGATCGTTTTCTGACGCTCCTCGTGCGGCGACGCCACCGGAGCGACAGCGGGACGAGGCCTCTCGAGGGCGGACTTCAGGAGGTCCGCCGGGCGCAGGATCAACACGAGCCGACCCGTCCCGAGAAGACCGGCGCCGGCGACGTTCCGGACACGGACGAGCGGAGGCCGCAGCTCCTTGACCAGGACCTCCCGGTCGCCCAGGATCTCCTCGACCAGAAGCGCCGCGCGCTCCTCGCCAGACCTGACGACGACGCAAGGGAACTGGCTCCCCGGTTCGCGCTGGTCATCGCGCTCGGGGAGCCCGAGCAGGCGACCCAGCCTGGCGACGGCCAGTGGGCGACCGTCGAATCGGATGGCCTCGCGCCCCTCGACGGTCTCAATCGCATCCGGCGCAATGCGAATCGCCCGCTCGATGGCGTCGACGGGAAGGAGAAACGGTTGGCCACCCGCCTCGACCAGCAGACCCGGGAAGGTTGCGATCGTGGCAGGGACGATTATGCGCACCGTCGTCCCGAGGCCGGCACGCGTGTCCAGATGGATCTGCCCCCCGAGCTGCTCCACCCGCTCCTTCACGATCGCCAGGCCCAGACCATGGCCAGAGAGGTCGGTGATGATGGGGCTCGTACTCAACCCCGATCGATAGATCAGACCCAGCGTGTCCTCATCCGACAGCCTCTCGGCGTCCTCGGCGGTCAGCAGGCGAGACCGCACGGCCTCGGCCTTGACCCGGGCCACGTCGATCCCCGCGCCGTCATCCTCCACCCGGATCTCGATCCGGTTCCCTTCCAACGCGGCGATGATCACGCCGACCCGCCCCTTCGGCGGCTTGCCGGCTTCGGCCCGAATCGCGGGCGGTTCGATCCCGTGGTCGACGGCATTCCGCACCAGATGGATCAGCGGGTCCTTGATCGCCTCCAGAACCTTCCGATCCATCTCGAGGTCGGCGCCCTGCGCGACCCACTCCACCTCCTTGCCCCGCGCTCCCGCCAGGTCCCGGACCATCCGCGGGAAGAGGTCGAGGACCATCGACGCGGGAGTCATCCTGAGCCGTCGGATCTCCTCCAGGAGGCTGTCCACGAGCGAGGCGATCGTGCGCTGGTCGTGACGGAGACTCGCGAGCACCGCTCTCGCCTCGGTCTCCAGCGCTCTCACACCCGAATCCACGTCAGCGAGAAGCTCGCCAGATCGTCCGTTGGCGGCGCCCTGGGAGGCGCGAAGTCGACCGAGCGCAATGCGGCAGCCGGTCAGCCGCTCGACAAGAGCGCGCACATCCTGGACCCGTTGCTCGGCCGTCAGTTTCGGCGCGAGGAATTCTTCGGCCTGGACGAGCAGCCTGTCCAGCCGGGCCGTCGCGACTCGAATGGTGTCGGCTTGCGGCGATCCGGCAGCCACGCGCTCGCCCCGTCCTTCGGCCGCCGGAGCGGGGGTCTCAAGGGGGGCCGTGGCGACGGGCTCCGGCCCCGCCACGGCGTTCTCGAGTCGCGCGATGAGGTCACGCATGGCTGACGGCGCGTCGCCGCCCGCCACAAGACGACCCACCCCGTCGACCGCCTCCTGGAGGTGATGGAGCATCGGGCGGCTCAGCACCACCAGGCCCCGCGTGACTCGGCTCAGGAGGGACTCGCACGCCTGGCAGAGCGCTTCCACCTCTCTCAGGCTGACGGAGCGCGCCGCGCCCTTCAGGGTGTGCATTTCGCGAAACGTGACCTCGATCACTTCGCGAGTTTCGGTGGGCGGCAGACCGTGATCCAGCGCCAAAAGGTTGGTCGTGATGGTCTGCAGGTGCTCGTCGGCTTCCACCCGGAAGGTAGCAAGGAGCCGCGCCCTGATGTCGTCCTTTCGGCTGGCCCCCACGCGTGCCTGTCCTGTCCCCAGACCTAGTACCGGTCGGCGAGGTGCTTGAGCTTCTGCCCGAGCTCGTGCAGGTTCTGCGCGGCGACCTCGGTCTGCTTGGTGCTGGTGACGTTCTGCGTGGTGGCCTGCTTGATGTTCTCCATTGCCAGCGCCACCTGGTCCATGCCCACCAGTTGCTGCTGGATCGACGCCGCGATCTGCGTGGCCGCTTGCGACGCTTCCGCGATGCTGTCCGCGAGCACCCGGATGGACTCGCCCGCGTCGGTCGACTGCTTGACGCCGGACGCCACGGCCTTGCTGCCCTGCTCGGTCGCCATTACCGCCGCGCTCGTCGCCTTTTGGATGTCGTTCAGGATCGCCCGCACCTGGGCTGTCGCCTGCTTCGATTGCTCGGCGAGGCTCTTGACCTCCTGGGCGACCACGGCGAAGCCTTTCCCGTGCTCGCCGGCCTTGGCCGCCTCGATCGCCGCGTTGACGGCGAGGAGGTTCGACTGCCCGGCCAGGTCGCTCACGGTGGTCGTGATCGCTGCGATGGCCTGGCCCTGCTCGCTGAGCCGCACGATGCTCTCGGCGATGGACTCCATCTGTTCCCGGATCCGGTTCATCCCGTCGATCGTGTCGCCGACCGCCTTCCGCCCCGCCTGCGCGACCTGCGTGGCTTTCTGCGCGCTCTCGGACACGTACTTGGCCTTCTGACTCGCCACGTGCGCCGTCTGCTTGACTTCCTCGACGGTCGTGGTGGTCTCGCTCACCGCCGTGGCCGTCTCGGTCGCGCCGGAAGCCACCTGGATCGTGGTCGCCAGGATTTCGCTCGCGGAGCCGGCCAGTACGGTGATTCCCTCCTGGAGCCCCCGGGTGACCTCTCCGATCGCGCGGTTCATCGAGACCGCGGTCACCAGCCCGACGACGAGCGCACCGAACCCCACCAGCGCCAAGACGCGGACGGTCTCCTTCACGCTCTGTTCGGCCTGCACGACGGCGGCCCGCGCTTTGTCCTCGGCCGCCGTCCCCAACTCCCGGGCGAGAGCGCGCATCTTCTGAAACCGTTCGCCCTGAACGCCAAGGATCAGCGTCCGCGCCTCCTCGGCCTTCCCTGCATAAATCAGGGGAATCACCTGAGTGTCTCGTATCTGCCCGTAGGCCTCTCGCACGGCGCTCAATTCTTCGAGCTTGCGGAGCGTCCCGGGATCGTGCTGGTTGCGCTTGAGCAACCCCTGGAAAACCGTCTCCTCCTCCCGAGCGCGAGCCTTGATGTCTTGGTGCCACACGTCCTGCTCCGACCGCTTGGTGACGGCCGTCATCATCATCAGCATGGCGGCTCGGTCACCGTGCTGGTCGGCTCTCAGCTCCGAGAAGTCGACGGCGTTGGCGAAGTCCTCCGTATAGAGGCGTGCCTGGGAGGCCTGGATCGCCGTGAGACTGCGATAGGCGCTCAGACTCACCGCCGCCAAGAGCAGGAGCATCACACCGAAGCTGATGATGAGCTTTGCCCGCATGCTCAGGTTCAGGAACCATGTCATTGCTCGCCCTTCCTCGTCAGCTCAGCTGACCTCGTCGTTCACGGCAATCCGCGGGTCCCGGATCAGCGCGTCCAGGTCCAATACCGCGAGCATGTCGGCGGTGACGCCGCGCAGGAGCGCCTGGCGTCCAGCCCCGAGGGCCGCGGGCGGGGGCGAGATCTCGTCGACTCCGACCTGGACGATCCCCTTCACAACGTCGGCGTAGAGCCCGACCCTGATCCCTTCGGTCTCCACGGCCACCACGCCGCTCCCCTCCGCGATCCCTTGGCCCGCGAGGTCGAACAGCCTCCGGAGATCCAAAACGGGCAGCACTCGCCCACGATGGTTGATCACACCCAGCACGAGCGGCGGCGTGCAGGGCACGGGTGTCAGCTCCCGAAGAGGAAACACGTCCGCGACATGGGCGATCTCGATCCCGTATCGCTCCTCCGCGAGGGCAATGACCAGAAGCTCGAGCCGCTCACCGGTCGTCGCCGGCGCCGCGAGAGGCTGGGCGAACGCCCGCGCCCGCTCGCCCAGAATCCGCCGGACTTCCTCGGACGAGGGGGCTTCGGCGGCTTCGAGCGCGTGGCGAGCCCGCTCGACTCTCGCGTGGACTTCCTGCCAGTCGACTCCCAGCCGCGGCTCGGTCATCGCTGCGGCTCCACATAGAGGTGCGCCGTTTCCAGAAGTCGTCCCGCCATCACACCGTCGGTGCCCGGCACCACCTCGTCGCGGGCGAGCCGACCGAGCAGGCGCACCGCCGTCGTCATTGCGCGCCGTCCTCCGCGGTCGTCGCCCTGCCGGAATCGAAGCGTGCCAACGAGAAAATGCGCCAGCGGGGAGTCTGGCGCGAGATAGAGGGCTCGGCGCAGCGCCTCCAGCGCACCCGGGACATCTCCCTGCTCCTGACAGATCGCAGCGAGCAGGAGATACGCTTCGGGGTCGAGCCGCTCCCGCGCCAGCACGGCCTCGCACCGGCGCCGGGCACCGTCCAGATCTCCCTGGTCTGCCAGCGATCGCGCGTGCTTGAGGGGAGCGACCGCTTCCGGCGCATCGTCGGCCCGTCCCTCCGGGGCGACCGTGACGGGAACGACCTCGACCTCCGCCCGAGGCCAGGAATGCGAGGCATTCGGAACGTCCATCTCGACGGGCCACCTCGGCGGGGTGAGCACAGCCGGTGCGGCGTCCTTCCGGTAGAAGATGGCGCGCGGGAAACTCACATGAGCCAGCCGGGAGAAGAGTTCCGCCGACCCCTCGGCGGGGCTCACCGCCAGCCACCCGTCCGGCACGAGCGCGTGCGCGAGGCGCGCGACCGTCGCCTTCTGGGTCTCGGGCGTGAAGTACATGAGGACGTTCCGGCAGAAGATCACGTCCACCGCGCTCGTGTTGGTGATCGCGGAGGGATACACGTCGACGGCCAGGTTCAGCGGCGCAAACGTCACCATCGTGCGAATCCGGGGATGCAGCTCGTAGGTCTGCGATCCCCGATGGACGAAGTAGCGGTCCCGCATCTCCGGAGCGGTGTCACGAAACGACCACTCTCGATACACGCCCCGCTGGGCGGTGGCCAGAGACTCGGTGTTGATGTCCGTGGCCAGGATCGTCACGGCCCAGTCAGAGCGGTCAGAGAGGACCCGATCGAGCACGATCGCGAGCGAGTACGCCTCCTCTCCCGTGGCGCACGCCGCGCTCCAGAGCCGCAGCCGCCGATTGCCCTGCGACCGGCGGGCGGCGATGAGCGCGGGAAGAATCTCGTGCTCGAGCGCTTCGAAGCACGCCTCGTCACGGAAGAAATACGTCTCCCCCACGGTGAGACGCGCGGCGAGTTGCCTCCACTCCGGGCTCTCGTCGGGAAGCGCTGCCAGCCACGACAGATATTCCTCCGGCGCTCCGATCGACGAGCTACGAGCGCCGGCCAGGATGCCCCGCGCGAGGTCCCCGTGGCGCGTCTCAGGGAAGTGAAGACCCAGGCGCTTCTCGATCAGCGCCCGCGCCGCTGGATCTAGTTCTGCGGAAAGCCTCACGCGCCGACCTCGTCAAGCGCCCGGCTGAGCTGGCCTTCCTCTTCAAGACTCAGCAGGGCGTCCAGATCCTGAATGAACAGGAGGCCATCAGGCAGCGCCACGATCCCCGCCAGATGGCCAAGCCCCGGAACGACGTCGTTCGGCCGCGCCATGACGTTCGATGCGACGTCCATCACACCATTGACTTCGTCGACCGGTAGCGCCAGCCGTCGCCGCGGAGTCCGCACGAGGAGCAGGTGGGCGCGCAACTCATGACTCCGCGCGCTCATGCCAAAGCGCCTCCGGAGGTCAACGACGGGGATCACGGACCCCCTGACGTTGATCACGCCGAGCACGATGGCCGGGGCGGTCGGCAACGCCGAGACAGCCAGCAGGGGAAGCACCCGTTCGATCCGGCCAACGTCGAGCCCGAAGCGCTGCTCCCCGAGGACGAAGGCAACGACCGGGCGGTGCGCGTGGGTGTCACTCATTGAGTCGCAGGTCTATGCCGTTCGTTCGAGGCAACCGTCCGCCTACGCGCCGAGCGCGGCGCTACCAGGCGCGAATTGTTTCCGTCGGATCCAGCGCTCGGTCGCCGCGGCTTTGTTGGCGCCAGCCCACGAAGCACGAGTGAGGCAATCTGGTCGGCGATTCGCTGGATGGAGCCAGCTATCAAAGCCTGGGGCGATACGGGGTCCCGCCTGTGGTTCCTGGCAACCAATTCCGCGATCACCGCAGGCAGACCGGCTCTCGGAGCGGGGGGGCCGCATCCCGGGCCTGCTGACATGTCCTCACGAGCTCCTCGAGGCCCTTCGTCACGGCAGCGCCGAAAAGTTCTTCGCGCGAGGGGTAGTGAAGGTACACCGTGCCTTTCGCGATTCCGACGGAGCGAGAGATCTCGTCCGGTGCGACCGGAGTTGCTTCAATTCGGAGGCATCCTCCTGACGTGAGAGTCAGAGCCTATCATATGCGCCAAGATATGAACCGTAGGTACGTTTACTGAGGGAAGATTGGCGTTGTTGACTCGACGGTCATATTATGACCGTCCCTTGAAACACGCGAATCCGCCCAATCGTCCTCCCCGAGCTCCCCTCAGCTTCCGCCACCGCGCACGAGTGCTGCGGGAGCAGGCGCTGCTCCAGGTCGCAGCCGCCCATGTGCTGTCGCAAGGGTGCGTGGCCTTCCGGCTGGAAGACGTGGCGGCAGCTTGCGGCGTGTCAAGGGGGACGTGTTACCTGCATTTCCCCACCCGCTCGGCCCTCCTCACGGCCGCCACGGGCTATCTGGACGAATCACTGGTGGAGCGCTTGGCAAGTCCGCCGCCTGGTGTCAAGGACCCTCGGGACGCACTGCGCTGGGCAGTTCTTCAGGGAGCGAAGGCGCAGGTTTTTACGTCCAGCTTCCGCAACGTCGGTGCCCCGACCTTGGGGGAGAAACCGGAGAACTTTGCTTGGCCGTGTTGTCTCCGCCAGATCCCCTGCCCCTACGGTGGCGCGGCGCGGAGCCTGGAACAGATCGCCCACTGGGCACGCGCTCTGCGCCCTGTGCGACGGAGCCCCGTGGCGCCCGACCTACTTGCCAATGTGCTCGTGCACTTGCTGCCACGGCTGATCACGGTGGCAGAGACGCCAGGAGGCGGATCCCGGCGGCCGCAGGAGATCGAACGCCTCGTCGACTATCTGATCGACAGGCTGTTCGGATTGCGCAAGAGCCCCCGGCGGCGGGCATAGCGGACCACGTCGGTCTGGTTACGCAGGCCGAGCTTGCGCATGAGATTCGCGCGGTGAGTCTCGGCCGTGCGCACGCTGATGGCGAGGCGCGCGGCGATCTCCGGATTCCCGTGGCCCTCCGCGGCGAGGTGGAGCACCCCCCGTTCGCGCGAGGTCAGCGTCTCGTACATGTCGAGCGCGCCGCCCTGGGTCTTCGCGACGTAATCCTGGACGGCCCGCTGGGAGAGCGCCGGGGCTCAGGTAACGCCGGCCGGCCATGGCTTTGCGCACGGCCTTCACGATCTCGCCAGCGTTCGCCGACTTGAGCACGTATGCCGGGGCGCCGTTCCGGAGCGCCTGGACGCCGTAGGCCGCGTCCGCGTACATCGACAGAACGACGATACGGGTGGCGGGTGCGCGGCGGCAGACCTGACAGATAATCTCCAGGCCGTTGAGCCCCGGCATCATGAGATCGAGCACCAGGACGTGGGGCTTCAGGCGTTCCGCGATATCGGCGACTTCGCGCCCGTTCTTAGCCTCGCCCGTCACGCGGAGTCCCTCGCGCACCACGTGGTGGTCGTCGGCCAGCATGATCGTCGTCGTGGGAGCCCAACACGCAACTTCCCGGTGGCGGCCAACTCGGACCGGGCCGCGAGCGGCACATTGTGTGTCGATGCGCAGCCGGCGAGAAAGCCGAAGAAGACATCCGCGACATGCTCGGGGCGATCCTCATCGATTGGACGGGATTGCGCGTGCTCTGGCCCCTCTTCGGCGTGATGTAGCGCCGGCGGCCGACGGCGGCCGACCCGCTCGGGGCGCCGTCAGACCACGCGGACCGTATGGAACTCGGCCGTCGAAGCGCGCCCGCACGCCTGCGCGCACCCCTGCCGCTCCGGCCACAGCGAGCAGCCGCGCACGCGACGCAGGGCGGGCATGCCGGCCATCTCCGCGAGGCCGGCTCGGGGGCCACCAGCACGGCGGCGTGCCCCGGGATCTCCGGGCAGCGGACGAGCTTCTGGCGCCGGTGCCAGGCCGCCATGGCGATCCCGACCGGCAGCAGGACGTACACGAGGGCGATGACCGCGAGCACGGGCACGACGAGCCACGGATTCATGGGCGTCTCCTCTCCGAGGGTATCGGTGTCGCCCCCCTCATACGCGGCCGCCCATCGGCCGTCCAGCCGCCACGCGCCTCAATTCGCTGAGTCGTGTACGGGCGGCGGCGCTGTGGGACGCCTCATGCCGGAGGGCTTGCACGCGCCTTGCGTCTCCAAGCGACCGCGTGCCCGGGAAGGAGATCCGCATGGCGATCACGACGCAGCGTGGGCATCGACGTGGGCGGCACGTTCACGGATCTCACGGCCGTCGACACCGCTACCGGCCGCGTGGTCGTCACCAAGGTGCCGTCGCGGCGGCGCCATGAGGCCGCGGCGGTGCTGGCGGGGCTGGACGCGCTCGGCATCGCGAGCCGCGACGTGCGGCGGCTCGTCCACGGCACCACCGTCGGCACCAACGCGGTCCTGGAGCGGCGCGGCGCGCGCGTGGCCGTACTGACGACGGCCGGCTTTCGAGATC
>CAYQQT010000032.1:9165-14565 GCA_964419375.1 uncultured bacterium | reverse complement strand
GATCGCGTGGCCGCCGCCGCCTCGCACTTCGCCAACCCGACCTTCGGCGGCTGGGACCGCGCGCGCGGGCGCCGCTTCGTCGCCTACGAGCTGGTGCTGTCGGGCACGGGCGCGCGCGCGACGAAGGACGGCTGCGAGGCGATGTCGTACGCCTTCAACGCCTCCAACATCCCGGTAGAGGCGCAGGAGGCCAACCAGCCCATCGTGGTGGAGCGCTTCGAGCTGGTGCCCGACTCGGCGGGGGCAGGGAAGTTTCGCGGCGGCTGCGGCATCCGCCGCGACCTGCGTTTTCTTGCCGACGAGGGCAAGCTGACGAACCTCTCCGAGCGGGAAAAGTTCCCGCCCTACGGCCTCTTCGGCGGCCGGAGCGGCGCGCTCGCCCGCACGGTCCTCAACCCGGGCCCAGCGGAAGAGCGCGTGCACGGCAAGCAGTCGCGCGAGTTCGCCTACGGCGACGTCATCTCGTTCCAGCAGTCGGGCGCGGGCGGCTACGGCGATCCCTTCCAGCGCGATCCGGCGCGCGTGCTGGAGGACGTGCTCGACGACTACGTGTCGGTGGACGCGGCGCGCGAGGGGTACGGCGTCGTGATCGCGGGCGCGGGCATGGACCGGCGCGTGGACGAGGGAGCCACCACGGCGTTGCGCGGGGCGCGCCGGTGATCTCGTTCACGCCGGAGCAGGAGGAGTTCCGCAAGGCGGTGGCGCGCTTCGTCGATACGGAGGTCGTGCCCGCCGCCGACGCCATCGACGAGCGTGCGGAGTTTCCGACGACGCTGTTCAAGCGCATCGGCGAGCTCGGCTACTTCGGCCTGCGGTACCCCGAAGCGTACGGCGGTGCGGCTGCCGACATGACGACGTACTGCCTGTTCGCCGAAGAGCTGGCGCGCGGCTCGCTGTCGGTGGCGGCGGCGGCCTGCATGCAGTCGCTGATGGGGACGTACTTCATCTATAAATACGGCGTCGAGACGCTGCGCCAGCACTACCTCATTCCCGCGCTGCGTGGTGATCTGGTCGCCACCTTCGCGCTCACGGAGCCCAACGCGGGCTCGGACATCGCTAATATTACGACGCGCGCGGAGCGTCGAGGCGCGGGGTGGGTGCTGCGCGGCGCCAAGACGTGGGTCACGAACGCGCCCGTGGCCGACGTGCTCACCGTCGCCGCCAAGACCTCCGGCGAGCGGGGGATGAGGAACATCGCGCTGTTCCTCCTTGACCGCAGCACGATGCGCGGCATCACGCTCGGCAAGAAGATCGACAAGATGGCGGTGCGCGCTTCGGAGACCGGCGAGATCCTTCTCGACGATGTCGAAGTGCCCGCGGACAACCTTCTCGGCGGCGAAACCGGGGGCGTCGAAAAGATCGGCACGATCCTGTCCGAGATCCGCGTCATGACCGCGGCGCTCTCGGTCGGGCTGGCGCGCGCGGCGTACGGTGCGGCGCTCGCCTATTCCCGCGAGCGCGTGGCGTTCGGCAAGCCCATCGGCGAGCACCAGGCGATCTCGTTCAAGCTCGCCGACATGCTGACGTCGATCCACGCCGCCGCCCTCCTCACCTACCAGGCGGCCGCCCGCATGGACGCCGGGCACGCCATCGGGCGGGAGGCGGCCATGACGAAGCTCTTCGCCTCCGAGGCCGCGGTGAAGGTGACCGACGAGGCGGCGCGCATCTTCGCCTCCTACGGCCTCGCCATGGAGTACCCGGTGCAGCGGTACTTCCGCGACGCCCGTTTCCTGCTTCCCGGCGGCGGCACGTCGGAGATCCTGAGGGTCGTCATCGGGCGCGACCTCGACTGGGATCGCAGCACGGCGTTTCAATAAGGAGAACGCAGCGTGGCGTACGAGCCGAAGGGCCGGTACTGGGACGATTTCACGGTGGGCGAGACCTTCGAGACGGCCGCGCGCACGGTGGAGGCGGGCGACGTGTCGCTGTTCGCGGGGCTCTCCGGCGATTTCAACCCGCTGCACCTGAACGAGGAGTTCGCGAAGACGACGCCGTTCGGGGGCCGGGTGGCTCACGGTATTCTGACGCTCGCCATCTCCAACGGCCATCAGAACCAGCTCGGCATCTTCGAGGGCACGACGCTGGCGCTGCTCGGCATCGATCGCATTCGCTTCACGGGCCCCGTGCGCCTCGGCGACACCGTGCACACGGCCATGACGATCAAGGAGACGAAGCCGTCGTCGAAGCCGGACCGCGGCGTGGTGACGTACGAGGTGGCCGTGAGGAACCAGAAGGGCGAGACGGTCATGCACTGCGAGCAGTCGGTGCTCATGATGCGGAGGCGGCCATGAGGCTCCAGGGGAAAGTGGCGCTGGTCACGGGGGCGGCGGGTGGCATCGGGGCCGCCACCGCGCTCCGCTTCGCGCGCGAGGGCGCGCTCGTGGCCGTCAACGACGCGAAGGCAGACGGCCTCGAGGCCGTGGCGGACGACATCCGGAAAGCGGGCGCCAAGGCCCTCGTGGCCACGGGGGACGTCACGAAGAAGGCGGACTGCGAGCGCATGGTGAAGGCGGTCACCGACGCCTTCGGCCGTCTCGACATCCTCATCAACAACGCGGGCATCAACCGGGACGCGATGGCGGCGAAGATGACGGAGGAGCAGTGGGACGCGGTGCTCGACGTCAACCTCAAGGGCACCTTCCTTTGCGCCCAGGCGGCGCTGCCCGGCATGCGGGAGCGCGCGTGGGGCCGCGTGGTCAACACCTCGTCCATCGGCAGCCTCGGCAACATCGGCCAGGCCAACTACGCCGCCTCCAAGGCCGGTGTCATCGGTCTCACGAAGACGCTGGCGCTCGAATATGCGAAGTACGGCGTGACGGTGAACGCGGTGGCGCCCGGGCCCGTCATGACCTCGATGCTGGCGGGGGTCCCGGACGCCATCCGGGACAAGATCGTGGCGCAGGTGCCCGTGGGCCGTATCGCCGCCCCCGAGGAGATCGCCAACGTCCACGTGTTCCTGTGCTCGGACGAGGCATCGTTCATCACGGGGCAGGTGATCTTCGCCGACGGCGGCATGTCGGTGGGGATCTGAATGGTCGCGCGACGGCGGCGGGGGGAGATGTCATGAGACGGGTGGCGCTCGTGGGGGCGGGAGTCTCGAAGTTCGGGGTGCGCAAGGCGAGCTATCGCGACCTCATCTGGGAAGCGGGCAAGGCGTGCTTCGACTCCATCCCGGAGGTGAAACCCAAAGACCTCGAGGGGCTGGTGGTGGGCTCCGTCATGCCGGAGCGGACGGCGTTTCAGAGCCACATATCGTCGATGGCCGCGGAGGCGCTCGGCATCAAGCCGAGCGTGCTGAGCGCGCGCACCGAGCACATGTGCGCCTCCGGCACCGTGGGCATCCGGTACGCGTACGCGTTCATCGCGGCCGGGCTTGCCGACCTCGTGATGGTGCTGGGCGTGGAGAAGCTGAACCAGCCCAGCGGCGAGGAGGCGATCCTCAACATGGGCACGGGCGTGGACCGCGAGTGGGAGGCCGCCTTCGGTCTCACCGCGCCGCCGTGCTTTGCGCTCGCCGCCCAGCGCCACATGACGCAGTACGGGACGACGGAGGAGCAGCTGGCGATGGTGGGCGTGAAGAACCACAACCACGCCGCCAAGAACCCCAACGCCCACTTCAACAAGGGCGCCACGCTGGACCAGGTGCTCGGCTCACGGATGATCTCGAGCCCGTTGCGCCTGTTCATGTGCTCGCCCATCACCGACGGGGCGGCGGCGGTCATCGTCGCCAGCGAGGAGCGCGCGCGCACCCTGACGGACAAGCCGGTGTGGATCCGCGGCACGGGCCAGGCGCTCGACGGCTTTCAGCTCACCTCGCTGTACGAGGACTACGCGCACTGGCCCGCCATGAAGCGCGCGGCGGAGGCCGCGTACAAGATGGCGGGCGTGGGGGCTGCTGACATCGACCTCGCCGAGGTGCACGACTGTTTCTCCATCGCCGAGCTGATCGCCTACGAGGAGCTCGGCTTCTGCAAGAAGGGCGAGGCGGGGCCCTTCGTGGCGGCGGGGCGCAGTGACTACGGCGGCGATGTCGTCGTCAACCCGCGCGGCGGCCTCATCGGCTGCGGCCATCCTCTCGGCGCCACCGGCGTGGCGCAGGCGGCCGAAGTCTTCGTGCAGCTCCGCGACGAGGCGGGCGCGCGCCAGGTACCGGAGGCCGCCCTCGGCCTCACCCACAACAACAGCGGCATGGGCGAGCACGTGGTCATGATCTACGGGCGCGACGGCGCGTGATGCACACGGTGGCGGTGCTGGGGCCCGGGCGCATCGGGCGGCAGATCGCCCTCGCCTTCGCGCTCGGCGGCTGCCGGGTGGCGCTCGTCGACCTCAAGGAGCGGCCCGGCCACGACGGGCAGGCGCTCGCCGACGCGCGGCGCGAGATCACGCGGGATCTTCAGCTCATGGTCGAGGAAGAGGTCGTGGCCGCCGATGCCGGGGCGGACGCCCTGCGCCGCATAGAAGACCGCGTCGGCCTCGGCGATCTCTCGGCGTGCGACTTCGTCCAGGAGGCGTTGCCGGAATTCGTCGCGCTCAAGCGCGAGACGTTCAAGCGGCTGGCGGGACGGCTGGCGCCGGACGCCATCATCGCGTCCACCAGCTCCACGATCTCGCCCTCGCACCTCGCGGATGCGGTGGAAGGGCCCGAGCGCTTTCTCGTCGCGCACTGGCTCAACCCGGCGCACATCGTGCCGCTGGTGGAAGTGGTGCCGGGCCCGCGCACGGCCGCCGCCACCGTGGAGCGGACGCTCGCGGTGCTGGAGGGGCTGGGCAAGGTGCCGGTGAAGTGCAACGATTCCCCCGGCTTCATCGGGCCCCGGCTGCAGGTGTTGTTGATGAACGAAGCGGTCCGGCTCGTGGAGGAGGGCGTGGCCACCCCCGAGGACGTGGACAAAGCGTTCCGCGCCGGCATGGGCTTCCGCTACGCCTCCGTGGGCATCTTCGAGTTCATCGACTGGGGTGGCGTGGACATCCTCGCGCGCGCCAGCCGCTACATGGCGGACGCGCTGAAGGACGATCGGTTCCTGGCGGCGCGGCTCGTGGACGAGAAGATGGCGCGCAACGAGCTGGGGCCCAAGACGGGTCGTGGCTTCTACGACTACAGCGGAGAAAAACGCGACGCCTTCGAGACGGCCAAGGTGCGCGGCCTGCTCCGCCAGCTCAAGCGGGAGCGCGCATGACCTACTTCCGCGCCACCGACCCCTTCCCGCTGCAGAGCGCCGAGCACACCAAGCTGCACGAGTTCTACACCCGCCTGGCCACGGGCCGTCTCGCCACCACCAGGTGCGCCGGCTGCGGCCGCACCGCGTGGCCGCCCCGCGGCTTCTGCGGCGAGTGCGCCAGCGACCGCTTCGAGTGGATCGATCTGCCGACGGAGGGGACGGTGCACGGCTTCACCGTGCA
>CAYQQT010000032.1:0-9065 GCA_964419375.1 uncultured bacterium | reverse complement strand
GATGGTCATGACCGGGGCGCCAAGGTCGTCGTGCAGGCGTTGCGGGACGCCGGGGTGGAGGTCGTGTACTCGGGGCTCAAGCGCACGCCGGACGAGATCGTGCAGGAGGCGATCCAGGAGGACGTGGACGTCGTGGGGCTGTCCGTGCTGTCGGGCGCGCATCTCACGCTGTCGCGGCGGGTGCTCAAGGGGCTGAAGGCTCACGCGGCGGGCGATATCCGCGTCGTCGTGGGCGGCACCATTCCGCCGCGCGATGTGGAGGCGCTGCTGGCGCTCGGCGTGAGCCGGGTATTTCCGATGGGCACGCCGCTGCCCTCTATCGTCACCGCCTTCAAGGAGCGCGCGTGATCCAGGCGTGGGTGGACCGGAAGCCGATGGAAGAGCGGGCGCCGGAGATCACGCCCGTGATCTCGCGCTTCCTCGAAGGAAGGACGCCATCATGAGAGAGCCGACGCTGCACGCGGGCATCCCCATCAAGCCGGTGTACGGCCCCGAGGATCTCGCCGGGCGCGACGCCGACCGCGACATCGGGCGCCCCGGCGAGTACCCGTACACGCGCGGCATCCACGCGCGGATGTACCGCGACCGCCTGTGGACGATGCGGCAGTACATCGGCTTCGGCACGCCCGAGGAGACCAACGCCCGCTTCAAGTACCTGATGGCGCACGGGCAGGACGCCCTCAACGTCGCCTTCGACCTGCCCACGCAGCTCGGGCTGGACTCCGACGACCCGCGCGCGGAGGGTGAGGTGGGCCGCGTCGGCATGGCCATCGACACGCTCGCCGACATGGAGCAGGCCTTCGCGGGCATCCCGCTCGACCGCGTGAGCGTCTCCCTGACCATCAACAGCATGGCGGCGCCCATCACCGCCATGTACTACGCGGTGGCCGACAAGCAGGGGGCCGCCGCCGACCGCGTGGTGACCACGCCGCAGAACGACATCCTCAAGGAGTTCGTCGCGCGCGGCACGTGGATCTATCCGGTCGACCCCTCGCTGCGCCTCGTGGGCGATCTCATCGAGTACTCCTCGCGCCACTACCCGCGCTCGAACCCCGTCTCCGTGTGCGGCTACCACATCCGCGAGGCGGGCTGCACCACCGCGCAGGAGATGGCGTACGGCCTCGCCATCGCCGCCGCCTACGTGCAGATGATGGTCGCGCGCGGCATGGACGTGGACGACTTCGCGCCGCGCCTGTCCTTCAACTTCACGGCGTGGGGCAAGATCTTCGAGGAGGTCGCCAAGTTCCGCGCCGGCCGCCGTCTCTACGCGCGCATGCTGCGCGAGCGCTTCGGCGCCAGGAATCCGAAGTCGTGGATGTTCCGCAGCCTCATCGGGGGCGGCGGCTCCGCCTTCACGATGCAGGAGCCCGAGAACAACATCGTGCGCGGCGCCTACATCGCGCTCGCGGGCGCGCTCTCCGGCGCGCAGACGATGGCCCTGCCCACGTACGACGAGGCGTATACGATCCCCTCCGCCAAGGCGCAGCTCATCGCCCTGCGCACGATGCAGATCTGCGCGGAGGAGTCAGGGGCCGCCGACACGGTGGATCCGCTCGCGGGCTCCTACTACGTGGAGGCGATCACGAACGCCATGGAAGAGCAGATCGTGGCCGAGCTGGCGGCGGTGGAGCGGATGGGCGGCATCGTGGCGGCGGTGAAGAGCGGCGCCCTGCAGGCGGAAGTGGCGCGGCAGGCCTACCTCTTCGAGCAAAAGATCGTGTCCGGCGAGATCCCGAAGGTGGCGGTGAACTGCCACGTGGGCGACACCGCCGCCGAGGCCGATCGCGACGTCGAGCTGTATGCGTTCGACGAGGCGGTGGCCGACACGCAGGTGGCCAAGCTCGCCCGTGTGCGGAGCGAGCGCGACGACGGCGGAGCGCGCGCGGCGCTGCGCCGGCTTTCCGACGAGGCGCGCGGGGAGGGCAACCTCATGCCGGCCATCCTGGACGCGGTCAAAGCGTACGCGACCCTCGGCGAGATCAATCGCGCGATGAAGGACGTCTTCGGCGAGTACAAGGAGCCCGTGAAATGGTGACGGCGGAGCGGTTCGGGAAGGGGATGACGTTCGACGAATACGTGACGTACGCGGGCAGTGCCGCCAACCTCAGGCGCGAGGCCACGGGCGGGGCTCCGCGCAAGGACTGGAGCGGCTTCCTGCGCGAGGCGTACGCGGCCGCCCACCTGTCGGAGGCGCAGGAACGCGCGTGGACGTGGCTCGCCCGCCAGCCCGGCGGCCCCGCCCGGATGCTCGTCATCTCGGAGGAGTGGTCGTCCGACTGCCGCCGGGACGTGCCCATGCTGGCGCGGCTGGCGGAGAAGACCGGCCTCGAGCTGCGGATCTTTCCGCGCGACGGGAGCCGCTTCAGCACGGGCGCGACGCCTGATCCGAAAGAGTCGCCGAACGCCGATCTCATGGCGCAGTTCCTGAACCGCCGGGACGGCCACACGTACCAGTCCATCCCGGTGGTGGCCTTCTACACGCGCGACATGCAGCACCTGTCCACGTACACCGAGTATCCCTCGTGCTATCGCAAGGACAACCTGCTCGCCGTCATCCGCGCCGCGCGGCCGGGGGAGACGCCCGAGCAGACGAAGACCCGGGCCGATCGCGAGTTCATGGAGATGCTGAATTCGCCCTTCGTTCACCTGTGGCGCTGCGCCGCCGTGGACGAGATGGCGAGCATGCTCTACGAGCGCCTGCGCGTGGGCACGCCGGCGTGACCGATTTCGCCGTCATCGGCAAGGCGACGCCGAAGAAAGACGGCGCCGAGAAGGTGACCGGCCGCACGCGATTCCTCCACGACCTCGTGCTGCCCCGGATGGCCCACGGCAAGATCCTGCGCGCGCGCGTTCCGCACGCCCGCATCCTCGTCGTCGACGCGGCACGGGCGAGGGCGCTGCCGGGGGTGCTGGCCGTCATCACGGCCGCCGACGTCGAGCAGGGCCGCTTCGGGTTCGCCCGTGACCAGACCGCGCTCAAGGGCGGCAAGGTGCGCTGCATCCGCGACGAGGTGGCGGCGGTGGCGGCGGAGTCGGCGGCCATCGCGGAAGAGGCGGTGTCGCTCATCGAGGTGGCGTACGAGGAGCTGCCCGCCGTCTTCAGCCCGGAGGCCGCGCTGGCGGCGGGCGCTCCGCTCGTGCACGAGGAGCTGGCGTCCAACGCCACGGAGCTGCGCTACCAGTTCTCGCACGGCGACGTCGACACCGCGTTCGCGCAGGCGGCCGCCGTCGTCGAGGACACCTACCGGCTCAACTTCGTGACCACCGCCTGCCTGGGAACGATGGTCGCCATCGCGGACTGGGATGCCGAGGGCCGGCTCACGATGTGGTCGACGACGCAGGTGCCCTTCCTCTACCAGCGGGAGCTGGCGGCCGCGCTCGGCATCGGCGGCGACCGCATCCGCGTCATGCAGCCGCCGGTGGGCGGCAACTTCGGGCGCGGCCTCGACCTGTACCCCATCGACGTGATCGCCGCCCTTCTGGCGCAACGCGCGCGGCGGCCCGTCAAGATCGAGTTCGAGCGGCTGGAGGAGTTCGTGGCCAGCCCCACGCGCGAGCCGGCGGTCATCCGGCTGCGCACCGCCGCCGACGAGGGGGGCCGCCTCCTCGCGCGCGAGTGCCACGTGACGATCGACAACGGCGCCTACGTGTCGTGGGGGTCGACCACGCCCTCCGTGATGCTGTCCACGGTGGCCGGGCTCTACCGCTGCCCGAACGTGCGCTTCGACACGACGATCGCGTACACCAACAACCCGTACTCGGGATCGATGCGCGGCTACGGCAACCTCGAGTCGACGTTTGCCGTCGAAGCGCAGATGGACGACCTCGCGGACCGGCTGGGGCTCGACCGTCTCGAGATGCGCCGCCGCAACGCCACGAAGCCGGGCGACGCCAATCCGCAGGGGTTCGTCATCACCTCCTGCGCGATGTCCGAATGCCTCGAGGCCGTCGCGGAGGACATCGCGCGCGACGTGCCCCCGCTGCGGGCCGGGTTCCGGCGCGGCCGCGGCTACGCGGCCATGTTCCACGTGGCGGGGGGCGCGCGCATCTACCGCTCCGACGGCTGCGGCGCCATCGTGCGCATGGACGACTTCGGCAAGGTCTCGCTCATCACCGGCGCCACTGAGATCGGGCAGGGCTCGGAGACGGTGCTCGCGATGATCGTGGCGGAGACGCTCGGCATCCCGCTCGCGCGCGTCGAGGTCGTCAACTCCGACACGACGGTGAAGCCGTGGGACGTGGGCGCTCACGCCAGCCGCACCACGTTCATCGCGGGCAACGCGGCGCGCCTGGCCGCCGAGAAGCTGCGCGGCGAGCTGCTCGCGATGGCCGCCGAGCAGCTCGACGAGCCCGCGGCGCGGCTGACGATCGCCGAGGGCGCCGTCTTCGTCACCGCGGAGCCGCAGCGCCGCCTACCGTACGAGCGCGTGGCGCGGGGCGGCCACTACCGCGACGCCGGCCGTACGCTGGTGGCGGAGGCGTTCTATGATCCGCCTACCTCCATGCTGGACAAGGACCTCCACGGCAACGTCTCCGCCGCCTACGGCTTCGCCGCGCAGGCCGTGCTGCTCGACGTGGAGGAGGCGACGGGCCGCATCGAGGTCCGCAAGATCGCCTCCGCCCACGACGTCGGGCGCGCGCTCAACCCGCTCGCCGCCGAAGGGCAGATCCACGGCGGCATCCACATGGGCCTCGGCTATGCCCTCACGGAGCGCCTCGTGGTGGAGGAGGGCCAGGTGCTGTCCGCCACCTTCATGGACTACGCGCTCGTGAAGGCGGACGAGATGCCGGCCATCGTCGTGCGCCTCATCGAAAGCATCGACGTGGAGGGTCCCTTCGGCGCCAAGGGCCTCGGCGAGTCCGGCGTCATCCCCGTGTCGGCGGCGGTGGCGAACGCGGTGAAGGACGCCATCGGCGTGCGCTTCACCGAGCTGCCCATCACGCCCGCCCTCGTGCACGCCGCGCTGACCGCGCGGGGCTTGTGAGGGCGTCGGCGCCGCCGTATGATCTTACCGAGGAGGATCGGGTATGACGGGTGCCAGATCGGTAAGACTCAGCCAGAAAGGTCAGTTCGTGATCCCCAAAGAGATGCGGGATGCGCTCGGCGTGAAAGAGGGTGACGAGCTGCTCGTTATCCTAGAGAAGGGCCGCATGATTCTCACGCGGCCCCGCGAGTACGCGAAACGGACGAGAGGCGCCCTGCGGGGTACGTGGGGCACCGCTGGCAGCATCTCGCGCCAGCTTACTCGGGAACGGCGCACATGGCGGTAGCGTCCACCCGTTTGGCGGCCGATCTGACGAAGTTCCGGCGAGTCGCGCTCGACAGCTCCGTGCTGATTTACCACTTGGAGGATACGGAGCCGTACTCGGAACTGACGGAGGCGGCCTTCGCGGCGATCGCCGGCGGAGTTCCGACGGCGGTTGTGTCGACCATCTCGGTGACGGAGCTGTTCGTCAAGCCGTACATCGACCGTCGCCCCGATCGAGTGGCCGCGCTGGAGCGCTTCCTTGGCTCGTTGCCGAACACCGACCTGGTGGCCCCCGGATATCCGATCGCCAAGGATGCCGCTCGTCTGCGGGCCCGGTACGGAGTCCGGGTGCCCGATGCGCTGCTGCTCGCCACCGCCCGTCTCGAGGGTGCGCACGCGTTCGTCACGAACGATGCGGCCCTGAAGAAAGTGAAAGGCGAAGGATTCACAGTGGTGGTGCTCGATGAGTACCTCTAGCGACGAATGAGGAGCCTCAGGTCAACTCTCGGGGTCGTGCTCTTCGTCGTCGGTGTCCTTGCGGTCCCGGGCGAGGGGGCGGACGTGCGTCGGGTGGGCGTGCTCTCGCTCGGTCCGTCCGGGCCCTCCGACGGCCGCGACGCCTTGGTGGAGGGGCTGCGCACGGCCGGCTACGTCGTGGGGCGCAACCTCGCCATCGAGTACCGGTTCGCCGATGGCGACCGCGACCGGCTGCAGGCGCTCGCGCGCGAGCTGGTCGCGCACAAGGTGGAGGTGGTCGTGGCCGAGCGCGGGCAGGCGACACGGGCGGCGAAGGCGGCCACGGAATCCATCCCGATCATCATGGTGGGCAGCAGCGATCCCATCGGTACGGGGATCGCGGCCAGCCTCGCGAAGCCGGGCGGCAACGTGACAGGGCTGACGCTGGACTCCACCGAGGTCAGCGCCAAGCGCCTCCAGTTGCTCAAGGAGCTCCTGCCGCGAATGTCGCGCGTGGCCGTACTCCTCAACGCGAGCGATCCCGGCAAGGCGCTGGAGCTGCGCCACCTGCGCGAGACCGCGCACACGATGCACGTGACGCTGGAGGCCGTGCCTGTCAAGGAGGCGGCGGAGGTGCCGGCCGCGCTCACCACCATCACGCGCCTGCAGCCGGATGCCCTCGTCGTGCTCGCCGATCCCCTCACGACCGCCCATCGCCAGGCGATCATCGATTTCGCCGCCACCCGGCGGTTGCCCGCCATGTACGAGCTGGCCGTCTTCGCCGACGCCGGCGGCCTCGCCGCCTATGGCCCGAGCTTTCCCGATCTCTTCCGCCGCGCGGCGGGCATGGTGGACAAGGTCCTGCGCGGGGCGAAGCCCGGCGACATCCCCATCGAGCAGCCCACGACGTTCGAGCTGATCCTGAACCTCAAGACGGCCCGGCAGCTCGGCGTCACGCCGCCGCCCTCCGTCCTCGTGCGCGCCACCCGCGTGATCGAATGAACCTCTTCGACGGCATTCGCGTCCTCGATCTCTCGCGTATGCTCGCGGGGCCGTACGGCTCCATGCTGCTCGCCGACATGGGGGCGGAGGTGATCAAGATCGAGGAGCCCGACGGCGGCGACGCCATGCGGGAGATGGGGCCGCCCTTCCTTGCCGATGGCGAGTCGGCGTACTTCCTTGCCATCAACCGCAATAAGAAATCGGTGGCGCTCGATCTCACGAAGCCAGAAGGCCGGGAAGTGTTTTTGGACCTCGTGGCGCAGGCCGACGTGGTGTGGGAGAACTTCCGGCCCGGGGTCATGGAGCGCCTGCGCTGCGATTACGCCACGCTGGCGGCGATCAATCCGCGGCTCGTGATGTGCTCGATCTCCGCCTACGGCCAGGACGGGCCGTATCGCGACTGGCCGGCGTTCGACCTCGCGCTGCAGGCGATGGGCGGCGCCATGTCCATCACGGGCGAGGCGGGTGGATCCCCCGTGCGCATGGGCCTGCCGATGGGCGATCTTTCCGGCGGCATGTTCGGCGCCTTCGCGGTGGCGGGCGCGCTCCTGCGCCGCTCGCGCACGGGACAGGGCGCGCACGTGGACCTGTCGCTGCTCGATTGTCAGGTCTCGCTGCTCGGCTACATCGCGCAGTACTTCTGGACGGACGGCCGCGTGCCGGCGCCCATGGGCTCCGCCCACACCTCCGTGGTGCCGTACCAGGCGCTGGCCACGCGCGACGGCCATCTCATCGTGGCGGTCTTCGAGCGCTTCTGGGCCCCCTTCTGTCGCGCCGTCGGGCATCCGGAATGGACGGCCGATCCGCGCTTCGCGAGCAACGCCGACCGCGTGGCGCATCGGGAGGCCCTCATGGCCCTCGTGGAGCCGGTAGTCACGGAGCGCGGGACGGCGGAGTGGCTCGAGCGGCTGCGCGCCGAAGGAGTGCCGGTGGCGCCCATCCAGTCGGTCGATCGCGTCCTCGACGACCCTCAGGTCCGGCACCGCCGGATGGTCGTCGAGATGGCGCACGAGCGGCACGGCACGCTGCCCACCCTCGGCACCCCCATCAAGGTGGACGGCGCCATGGGCCTCGAGGTGGCGCCGCCGCCGGGCCTGGGCGAGCACACGGCGAGCGTGCTCACGGAGCTGTTGAAGTACGGCGGCGAGCGCATCGCGGCGCTGCGCGCGCGGGGAGCCATCGCTTGAACGTCGCGGTGCTGGGCGGCAGTCACGGCGCGTATGCCACGGCAGCGGATCTGACGCTCGCGGGCCATCGAGTGCGCTGGTGGCGGCGCTCGGAGGCCGACGTGGCGTCGCTGGCGAAATCGAAGACGATCACGCTCGTCGCCGAGGCCCGCCAGGGACCGGCGCGGCTGGACGCGGTGACGGCCGACATCGCGGAGGCCGTGCGGGAGGCGCAGGTCGTGATCGTGCCGCTGCCGGCCACCACGCACGAGGACGTGGCGCAGCGGCTGGCGCCGCACGTGACGGCGGAGCAGGTGGTGCTGCTGATGCCGGGCACGTTCGGCAGCTACGCCATGGCGCGCGAGATCGCGCGCGCGGGCGGCACGCTGCCCTACGCCTTCGCGGAGACGGGCACGCTGCCCTACCTCACGCGCAAGACGGGCGCGACGACGGTGGCGGCGCCCGTGCGCGCGGCCAACCTTCCCGTGGGTGTGTTCCCCTCCTCACGCGGCAAGACCGCGCTCGCGCTCATCAGCGAGCTCTTTCCCGCCACGCGCGCGTGCGTGGACGCCGTCGACGTCGCGCTCACGAATGCGGGGCCGGTGATCCACCCTCCGCTCGTCCTCCTCAACGCGGGCGCCATCGACCAGGGCAGCTTCGACGTGCACGCGGCCGGCACCACCGCCAGCGTGCGAACGCTCATCGACGCCGTCGACGAGGAGCGCCTCGCCACGCGCGCCGGGTGGGGCTACCCCGCGCCGCACTACGAGCTCGGGACCTATTACGACGACACGCGCGCCTCGGAAGGCCTGTACGGCGTGGGCGCCAAGCAGAAGCTGGTGGCGAGCGGGCTCTGGAGCGAGGTCATCACGCACGAGCACCGGTACGTCACCGAGGACGTCGCGCTCGGGTTGAGCTTCTTCGAATCGGCGGCGCGCACGGTGACGGTGGCGAGCCCGGCGGTGTCGGGGTTGCTCTCCGTCTTCGGCGTGCTGCTGGGGCGCCGGCTCTCCGGTGAGGGCCGCGCGCTCGAGCATCTCGGCCTCGGCGATCTGAGCCTGCGCGAGATCCGCGCCCTCCTCGTCGAAGGCTGGCAGGCGCCCGCCATGTGGCGGCGGGTGATCCGTTGAACGAGCGCGTGATCGAGGAGCGCCACGGCTTTGCCGGGGCGCGACGAGCGTCGGGGGGCTTG
>CAYQQT010000031.1:0-14602 GCA_964419375.1 uncultured bacterium | reverse complement strand
GCCACGGCTTTGCCGGGGCGCTGCCGAGCGTTGGGGGGGCTTGGGGGGCCCTTCTAAGGCCCCCCATCGGGAAAGGTGACGACGTGCAGGACGTGCGCCTCCGGGCGCACGCGCGTGCCCTTGACGAAGGCGGCCGACGAGGGCTGCGAGGAGTGCACGCGATGGCCGGAGGGCAGGGCCAGCGAGTAGAGTGTCTCGGGTCCGCGGAAGTCGCGACGCACGATCATCGCATCACCGGCGGCATCCGGCACGAAGGTGACGTCGTCGGGCCGGATCATCACCTTGACCTTCTCCCCCGGCTCGCGGCCCTCCACGTTACCGAAGGTCCCGATCTCGGTCACGATCCCGCCCGACGTCACGAGCCCGGGCAGGAAGTCGGCGGCTCCCACGAACTCGGCGACGAAGGGCGTGGCGGGGTGGTGGTAGATCGTCTCCGGTGGTCCCAGCTGCTCGAGCCGGCCGCGGTTGAGCACGCCCACCTGGTCGGCGATCGTGAAGGCCTCCTCCTGGTCGTGGGTGACGAAGATGGCGGTCGTGTTCGTGGCGCGCAGGACCTTCTCCACCTCGTCACGCATCTGCGCCCGCAGATCGGCGTCCAGGTTCGAGAAGGGCTCGTCGAGCAGGATGAGGGCGGGCGCGGGCGCCAGCGCGCGCGCGGCCGCCACCCGCTGCTGCTGTCCGCCCGACAGCTCGTGCGGAAAGCGCCGCGCGAAGTCGGTGAGGCCGACGAGGTCGAGGATCTGGCGCACCCGGATCGCCCGCTCCGCGCGTGGCCGGCGGCGCAGCCCGAAGGCGACGTTGTCCTCCACGGTGAGATGCGGGAAGAGCGCGTAGTCCTGAAAGACCACGCCCACCCCGCGCTCCTCCGGCGGCACGCCCGACCCCCCCGCGCTCGCGATCACGCTGCCCGCGATCGACACCTGGCCCTCGTCGAGGGCCTCGAAGCCCGCGATCAACCGCAGCGTCGTCGTCTTGCCGCAGCCCGAGGGGCCGAGGAGCGCCAGGATCTGGCCGCGCTCGAGCGTGAACGACAGGCCGTCCACGGCCGCCGGCCGGTCGGGGCCGAACCGCTTGGACACGCGCGTGAGCGCGAGGAGGGGGGGGACGGGCGCGCTCACGACACCGGTGTGATCGCCGGCTTTCCGTCGAGCACCGCCAGGCAGTTGCGCACGGCGAGGGTGGCCATGGCCAGCCGCGTATCGAAGGAGGCGCTCGCGATGTGGGGCGCGAGCACGACGTTCTTGAGCGGCAGCAGGCCGGGATGGATCTTGGGCTCCTCCTCGAAGACGTCGAGGCCGGCGCCCGCGATCCAGCCTTCCGACAGCGCGCGCACGAGGGCCGCTTCGTCCACGATGGGGCCGCGCGCGGCGTTGACGAGGATGGCGGTCTTCTTCATCAGCCGCAGGGTGCGCTCGTTGATGAGGTGACGCGTCTCGGGGATGAACAGGGTGTGCAGGCTCACGAAGTCCGACTCGCGCAGGAGGGTCTCCGGGTCCGCGTAGGTCGCGCCCACCTCGCGCTCCACGGCCGCGTCACACCGCACGGTGTCGTGATAGAGCACGCGCATGGTGAAGCCGCGGGCCCGCCGCGCCACCGCGCGGCCGATGCGGCCGAAGCCGAGGATGCCCAGGGTCTTGCCGTAGACGTCCTGACCCCATAGCAGGTCCCAATGCCAGCGCTGCCATTGGCCGGCGCGGGCGAAGGCGTCCGCTTCCACCACGCGACGGGCGGCGGCCATGAGCAGCGCCCACGCGAAGTCCGCCGTCGTCTCCGTGAGGACGTCGGGCGTGTTGGTGACTACGATGGAGCGCTTGCGCGCGGCGGCCACGTCGATGTTGTTGAAGCCGACGGCGACGTTGGAGACGACCTTGAGCGTGGGAGCCGCCGCCAGCACCTCGTCGTCGATGGTGCTGATGATGTGGCAGATGAGGGCGTCCTTGCCGCGCAGCCGCCGGATGAGCTCGGTTTTGGTGAGCGGAGTGTCGGAATCGTTGAAGTCGACGTCGATTTCCTTTGGGATGAGTGCCCGCGCCTCCTGAGGCAAAACATTTGAAACTAAAATACTTTTTGCCATTCGTGTTCCCCTGATTTTTCTCTTGATCTGCCCTGGAAGCGCGGCTATATTAGCACTCGCTCCAAACGAGTGCTAATAGCTAAGTGAGGTGCCCATGGCGACAAAGACCGCGACCAGACCCGACCAAGCGTCTACCACACATCACGGAGGCAAAGGGCCTATGAAAGTGCGTCCCCTGCACGACCGCATCCTCGTCAAGCGCGAGGACGACAGCGGCGAAGAGAAGATCGGCGGGATCATCATCCCGGACACCGCGAAGGAAAAGCCCCAGCGGGGCAAGGTCGTCGCCGCCGGCAACGGCAAGGTGGCGGACGACGGCAAGCGCATCGCGCTCGACGTCAAGACGGGTGACCGCATCCTCTTCGGGAAGTACTCCGGCAACGAAGTGAAGATCGACGGCGACGACTACCTCATCCTCCGCGAAGAAGACGTTCTCGCCATTCTCGAGTAACACCATCTACCGAATTCCCAAGGAGGGAAGCGATCCATGCCGAAGCAGCTGAAATTCGACGAAGACGCCCGGAGCGCCCTGCTCCGCGGCGTGAACATTATGGCCGCCGCCGTGAAGGCGACGCTCGGCCCCAAGGGCCGCAACGTCGTCATCGACAAGAAGTTCGGCAGCCCCACGATCACCAAGGACGGCGTCACCGTCGCCAAGGAGATCGAGCTCAAGGACCCCTACGAGGACATGGGCGCGCAGATGCTCAAGGAAGTCGCGTCCAAGACCTCCGACATCGCGGGTGACGGCACCACGACGGCCACCGTGCTCGCCCAGGCCATCTTCCGCGAGGGTCTGAAGAACGTCACCGCCGGCGCCAACCCGATGGGCCTCAAGCGGGGCATCGAGCAGGCGGTCGAGGCCGTGACGGAAGAGCTGAAGAAGTTCTCCAAGTCGACCAAGGACAAGAAGGAAATCGCGCAGGTCGCCACCATCGCGTCGAACAACGACAAGACGATCGGCACCCTGATCGCGGAAGCCATGGAGAAGGTCGGCAAGGACGGCGTCATCACCGTCGAGGAGTCAAAGTCGGCGGAGACGGTGCTGGACGTGGTCGAGGGCATGCAGTTCGACCGCGGCTACCTGTCGCCGTACTTCGTGACGGACGCCGAGCGGATGGAAGTCGTTCTCGAGGACGCGATCGTGCTCATCCACGAGAAGAAGATCAGCGTGATGAAGGACATGCTGCCGCTGCTCGAGCAGGTGGCGCGCTCCGGCAAGCCCTTCCTCATCATCGCGGAGGACGTCGAGGGTGAGGCGCTCGCGACGCTGGTCGTCAACAAGCTGCGTGGCACGCTGCACACCTGCGCCGTGAAGGCGCCGGGCTTCGGCGACCGCCGCAAGGCCATGCTCGAGGACATCGCCACCCTCACCGGGGGCAAGGCCATCACGGAAGACCTCGGCATCAAGCTCGAGAACATCAAGCTCGAGGACCTCGGCAAGGCGAAGAAGGTGGTCGTGGACAAGGACAACACCACGCTCGTCGAGGGCGGCGGCAAGTCGTCCGCCATCGAGGGGCGCATCAAGCAGATCCGCGCCCAGATCGAGGAGACGACGAGCGACTACGACCGCGAGAAGCTGCAGGAGCGGCTGGCGAAGCTCGCCGGCGGCGTGGCAGTCATCAAGGTCGGTGCCGCCACCGAGACGGCGATGAAGGAGAAGAAGGCCCGCGTGGAGGACGCACTCAACGCCACGCGTGCGGCGGTCGAGGAAGGCATCGTGCCCGGCGGCGGCGTCGCGCTGCTCCGCGCCGCGAGGGCCGTCGAGCCGCTTATCAAGAAGCTCGAAGGCGACGAGAAGGTCGGCGCGATGATCGTGCGCCGCGCCCTCGAGGAGCCCATCCGCCAGATCGTCGAGAACGCCGGCCTCGAGGGCAGCGTGATCGTCGAGAAGGTGAAGGCCGAGACCGTGCTCACGCGCGGCTTCGACGCCGAAAGCAACGAGTACGTCGACATGATCCAGGCGGGTATCATCGACCCCGCCAAGGTCGAGCGCGTGGCCCTGCAGAACGCGGCGTCCATCGCCTCGCTCCTGCTCACCACGGAAGCGCTCATCACGGACATCCCCGAAGAGAAGTCCGCGGGCGCTCCGGCGATGCCGCACGGGGACATGTACTAGGGACGAGGTTCCATTCAGACGGGTTTTCGGCCCGTCTGGCGTGTCTGTTTTGGAGGTGAGGGGGGCTGGACGGCCCCCCTCACATTCCCCCGGGCGCGCGACAACGCGGTTCGGAAGCGATCGGAGAGTTCGGGGACGGCGAAGATGTCCACGTGGGCATCTTCATTTCTGCAGTCCGCGCGATGCGCGGGCGGGCGGCCCGGGTCGGGAAACCAGCCCGGGCCGTATCATTTTTCGGGCGTTGACCTTGCCTGGTCCAGGGATGTTTGATACCGTTAAGCGCTTCGAACAGAGCGGGTTCATGCGGCCCTTCGGGCCCGAGGGGTGGTGAGTTCACTGAAACCCTACGAAATACTCGTGATCGTCGATCCGCGTCCGACCGACGAAGACGTCGCCGCGCTCCTCACGCAGCTCGAGGAGCAGGTGAAGTCCCTCGGCGCGGAGATCACCAAGGTCGAGAACTGGGGGAAGCGCCGGCTCGCGTACGACATCGCCAAGCAGCGGGAAGGCACGTACGCGATCTTCGAGGTCTCTGCCGAGCCCTCCACGATCAAGGAATTCGAGCGGCAGCTGCGTTTGAACGAGAACGTGCTGCGCTTCATGTCCACGCGGGTACCGATCCGCAAGAAGGCTCGGCCGGCGAAAACTCCCGAGGTGGTGGAGGAGGTCGTTTGATGGCGAGCCTGAACAAGGTGCTCCTGATCGGCAACCTGACGAAACCCCCGGAGCTGCGCTACACGCCCAGCGGCACCGCCGTGGCCGATATGCGACTGGCGGTGAACCGGAACTACACGACCCAGACCGGCGAGAAGCGCGAGGAAGCGTGCTTCCTCAATGTGGTGGTGTGGGGCAAGCAGGCGGAGAGCTGCGGCGAGTATCTCGACAAGGGCAGCCAGGTCTTCGTGGAAGGCCGGCTGCAGACGCGCGACTGGGAAGCCAAGGACGGCCAGAAGCGGACCGTCACGGAAGTGGTGGCGGAGCGCGTGCAGTTCATGAGCCGCACCAAGGGAGCGGGCGGTGGCGCGGGAGCTCCGGTGGCAGTGGCGCCCTTCGCCGACGACGCCCCCGGCTCCGGCGGCGGCCCCGACGACGACGTCCCGTTCTGAGTGATCCTGGGTTTGTTCGTGGGTTTGTTCGAAGATGAACACACGCACAGATTGCTCAAAACGGTGCAGATGCGAGGCGGCGAGCGATTCGCGACTGAGGCGTAGGTCGCCTACGCCTCAGGGAGCGAATCACGAGCCAACGAAGCAGATGCGCCGTTTTCAGCGATCTGACTAGCGATCTGACTAGAGGAGAGAAGCCATTCCCCCAAGTGCCCAAAAGCCCATGAAGCGCCGCCGGTTCGGCCGGCGGAAAGTCTGCAAGTTCTGTGCGGACAGGGTCGATTTCGTCGATTACAAGGACGTGCGCCGGCTGCGCAGCCTGGTCACCGAGCGTGGCAAGATCATTCCGCGCCGCATCTCGGGCAGCTGCGCGCGCCATCAGCGCGACCTCACGCACGCCATCAAGCGCGCCCGCACGGTGGCCCTGCTGCCGTACGTGGCCACGGACTAGAACATGAAGATCATCCTGCTCGACGACGTCACCAAGGTGGGGCGGCGCGGCGAGGTGCGCGACGTCTCGGACGGCTACGCGCGAAACTTCCTCATCCCGAAGAAGCTCGCGCTCCACGCCACCGCCGGCAACATGAAGAACCTCGAGTCCATCAAGAAGCAGCAGCAGGCGAAGGCCGACCGCGTGAAGGACGATGCGGAGGCGCTGCGCGCCCGCATCGAGGCGCTCACCTTCGAGGATCGCCGCCAGGCGTCCGAAGAGGGCAAGCTCTTCGGCTCCGTGACCACGCAGGACATGGTCGACTTCCTCGACCGCCACGGCGTCACGGTCGAGCGCAAGCGGCTGCACCTCGACGAGCCGATCAAGAGCCTCGGCGAGACGAGCGTGCCCATCCGGCTCCACCCGGAAGTGACCGCCACGCTCAAGGTGAGCGTAGTCCGGGAGTAGCGTTCCGCGCGCCCCGCGCGATGGTCACCGGTGACCCCCGAGACGACGTTCGGGGGTCGCTGTTTTTGTGCACACCGTATCCACCTCTGTCCACACGCTCTCCACATGGTTGTCCCCAAAAACAGACGGTGCGTCCGTCTTTTTTGTTGACGCCCGCCGCCGTAAAGTTCCACGATCGTCGGGAATGATTCGCCGTGGCCGCCGCGCGTGAGCCCTTTGGAAATCCCCTCGAGGATTCCCCCCCACAACCTGGACGCCGAGCGGGCCGTGCTCGGCGCCATTCTGCTCGAAGGGCGCGAGTCGCTGCCGCGCGTGATCGAGGTCCTCCGCTCCTCGGACTTCTACACCGAGGCGCACCGCGCCCTCTACGACACCATCCTGCGACTCTTCGACCGCAGCGAGCCCGTCGACCTCATCACGCTCAGCGAGGAGCTGCGGCGCACCGACCAACTGCAGTTCGTGGGCGGGCCCGCCGCCCTCGCCCTCCTCGTGGAGCAGGCCTCCATCGCCGCCCACCTCGGCTCCTACACGCAGATCGTGCGCGACATGGCCGTGCTGCGCGAGCTCATCCAGACGTCGACCTCGATCATCACGCAGGCCTTCGACGCCAAGGAGGACGTGCAGTCGCTCGTCGACGACGCCGAGCGAAAGATCTTCAGCCTCGCCGAGCGGCGCCTGGAGGGCAGCGCGGTGCCGGTGGGCAAGATCCTCAAGAACACGTTCGAGTACATCGAGCGGCTCTACGAGCGCAAGGAGCACGTCACCGGCGTCGCCACCGGATTCGAGAAGCTCGACCTGGAGACGTCGGGGTTCCAGCCGTCGGACTTCATCATCATCGCGGGCCGGCCGAGTATGGGAAAGGCGCAGCCGCTCGACGCGCGCGTGAAGACGTTGACGGGATGGACGCGGATGGGCGACCTCGCGGTCGGCGACGAGCTCGCGTCCGTCGACGGGCGCCCCTCCACCGTCACCGGGATCTTTCCGCAGGGCGTGCTGCCGACGTTCCGCGTGACGTTCTCCGACGGACGCTCCACCGAATGCACGAGCGACCACCTGTGGCGTGTCCATTTCCGGGCATGGACGGTGGCCCGGATCCTCACCACGGAGCGTATCGCCGAGATGCTGCGGGCCAAGCGGTACCATCAGCGATTGTGGATCGACTCGCCCTGGGGAGACTGGGGCCACGACGACACGCTGCCCGTCGATCCGTGGATCCTGGGTGCTGTCCTCGGTGATGCGACGCTGTTCGGGAGCAGCCTCGTGTTTTCGACGGGGCAGCAGGAGAGGCTCGACCGGCTGCGGGAGCGGGCAGCGGAGGCGTTTCTCGCGAACGCCGCCGGTGGCGACGGCCGGCGCATCGTCCAGACGGGGAGCGCGCATCGCGAGGGCGTGTGCGGCGTGAGCCCGAACGCGCTGAGGCAGGATTTGCGCGGGCTCGGTCTCTGGGGAATTCGCAGCGAGGCGAAGTTCATCCCGGATGTCTACCTGACCGCGTCCCGCTCTGTCCGCCTCGAGCTGCTGCGCGGGCTCCTCGACACCGAGGGCCGGGCGGAGCGCGGGGGCAGCGTACGGTTCGGCTCGACGAGCGAACGCCTCGCGCGGCAGGTCGCCGAGCTCGTCCGCTCGGTGGGTGGGTGGTGCTCGATTCGCCCGCGCGCGACGGCGTCTCGCGACGGGCGCGGCGACACGCGCGCGGGCGTGCGCGCGTGGGTGTGCACCATCCGTCACCCGGAGCCCAAGACGCTCTTCGCGCTGTCCTCCAAGCGGGCGCGCGCGCTCGTGACGCCGCGACGACAGTGGCGGCCCGTCTTCCTGTCGATCGGGCCCACCGGCGCCCGGCCCACGCAATGCATCGCCGTCAGCCATCCGCTGCGAACGTACGTCACGGACGACTACGTGGTGACGCACAACACGGCCTTCGCGCTCAACATCGCGCAGCACGTCGGCGTTGCCCTGCGCGGCAAGGTGCTCGTGCTCAGCCTCGAGATGTCCTCGCAGCAGCTCGTGCAGCGCATGCTCTGCTCGGAAGCCAAGGTGGACGCGCAGGCGGTGCGCACGGGCTTTCTCAGCTCGTCGGACTGGCACCGGCTCACGGCGGCCGCGGGCCGTCTCTCCGAGGCGCAGATCTTCATCGACGACAGTCCCGCCGTCACCGTGCTGGAAGCGCGCGCCAAGGCGCGACGCATGAAAGCCGAGCACGGCCTCGACATGCTGGTCGTCGACTACCTGCAGCTCATGCGCGGCCGCACCGGCATCGACAACCGCCAGCAGGAAATCTCCGAGATCTCGCGCTCGCTCAAGGCGCTCGCCAAGGAGCTGAACGTGCCCGTGGTCGCGCTCTCCCAGCTCTCGCGCGCGGTAGAGGCCCGCTCCCACCGCGACTTTCGCCCCCAGCTCTCCGATCTTCGTGAATGCGTCACGGGGGATACGCTGGTCGTGCTCGCCGACGGGCGTCGCGTGCCTGTCCACTCTCTCGTCGGTGCGGCGCCTGAAGTGCTTGCAATGTCCCCGGCCGGCCAGACCGTCTCCGCGAAGACGGATCGTGTCTGGCGCGTGGGCAGCCGCAATGTGTTCACCGTGCGGCTGGCGAGTGGGCATCGACTTCGCGCCACTCGACGCCACCGGCTGTTTTCGTCCCGTGGATGGCTCACGGTGGGCGACCTCGAACGTGGCGACCGCCTCGCCGTGGCCCGGAACATCGCTGAGCGCGCGTGGCCGGACCGCTGGCCGGAATATGTCGAAGGGCGGCCGAACGAGACCTTCCGCGAACTCGCCGACGGTGATCTGCTCTGGGCCCCGCTCGTGTCCGTCGAGCCGGCCGGAACAGAGGACGTCTTCGACCTCACCGTCCCCGGGCCGGCGTCGTGGCTCGCGGACGGCATCGTGAGTCACAACAGCGGAGCGCTCGAGCAGGATGCGGACGTCATCCTCTTCCTTTACCGTGCGTCCGTGTACAAGGACGATATCGCGCCCGACGAGGCGAACATCGCCGAGGTCATCATCGGCAAGCAGCGCAACGGGCCCATCGGCACCGTGAAGGTCGTGTTCCTGCCGCAGTACGCCCGGTTCGAGAACGCCGCCGACCACCACCGCCAGACCGCTCAGCCGTTCTAGCTCCACCGCTGTATTCGAGGAGCGCCACGGCTTCGCCGGGGCGCTGCCGAGCGTTGGGGGGATTGGGGGGCCCTTCGAGGCCCCCCATGTGATCAGTTCGCGCGTATCATGCTCGGCGTGCAGATCCTGACCCTCAAGCGGCTGCTCGTCGGGCAGCCGCTGCCCACCGCGCAGGCCCGCCACGAGCGCTTGTCGAAGGTGACGGGGCTGGCGATCTTCGCCTCGGACAACCTCTCCTCCGTCGCCTACGCCTCGGAGGAGATCCTTCGCGTGCTCATCCTGGCGGGGTCGGGCGCGCTCGCGTTCGGGTTCCCCATCGGTGTCGCCATCGCCATCGTGATCGGCATCGTGATCTATTCCTATCGCCAGACGATCCTCGCCTATCCCCAGGGCGCGAGCGACTACATCGTGGCCAAGGACAACATCGGCACCGTGGCCGGCCTCACCGCCGGCAGCGCGCTCCTCATCGACTACACGCTGACGGTGGCGGTGAGCGTGTCGGCGGGCATCGCGGCCCTCACCTCCGCCATCCCGTCGCTGTTCGATTACCGCGTCTACCTCTGCGTGGGCGCCATCACCATCATCACGGTCGGCAACTTACGAGGGTTGCGCGAATCCGGAAAGTTCTTCGCGCTGCCGTCGTACCTCTTCATCGGGGGCTTCTTCGCCCTCATCGGCGTGGGATTCGTGCGCTACACGCTGTACGGGGCGCCCGCCGCCGAAGCCGCCGCCCCCGTGGAGGCGGTGGCCCCCCTCACCGCCTTTCTCGTGCTGCGCGCGTTCGCGTCGGGAGCGGTCGCGCTCACCGGCATCGAGGCGGTCGCCGACGGCGTCACGGCCTTCAAGCCGCCCGAGGTCAAGAACGCGCGCGCCGTGCTCGCGGTGCTGGGCGTCATCATGATCGTGCTCTTCCTCGGCACCACCGCCCTCGCCGGGCTCTACGACGTCGTGCCGCGGGACGAGGAGACGGTGGTGTCCCAGCTCGCGTGGCGGATCTTCGGGGGCGGCGTGCCGTACTACTACCTGCAGATCGTCTCCATGCTCATCCTGATCCTGGCCGCCAACACCGCCTTCGCCGACTTCCCGCGGCTGGCGTACTTCATGGCGCGTGACGGCTACCTGCCGCGGCAGTTCGCCAACCGCGGCGACCGCCTCGTCTTCTCCAACGGCGTCGTCATCCTCGCGGTGGTGGCGGCCGCCCTCGTGGCCGGCTTCCACGGCAACACGCACGCGCTCATCCCGCTCTACGCGGTCGGTGTGTTCACCTCGTTCACGCTCTCGCAGGCGAGCATGGTCCTGCGCTGGGTGCGCCGGCGGCCGGAGCGGTGGATGTGGAAAGTCATCATCAACGGCACGGGCGCGCTCACCACCGGCACCGTGCTGGTGGTGGTGGCGGCCACGAAGTTCCTCGACGGCGCGTGGATCGTGATCCTGCTCATCGGCGGCTTCATGTTCACGCTGCTTGCCATCCGGAGCCATTACGACGACGTCGCCCAGCAGCTCTCCCTCGAAGGGGTCGAGCCGCCGCCGGAGATGACCCATTCGGTTCTCGTGCTCGTGGGCGACCTGCACAAGGGCGTGGTGGAGGCCCTGCAGTACGCGCGCACGCTGTCGCCCGGTGCGAAGGCCGTCTACGTCGAGATGGATCCCGAGCGCACGCGGCGGCTCGAGGAGAAGTGGGGCGCCCACGGTCTCGGCGTGCCGCTCGTCGTGCTCACCTCCCCGTACCGATCCCTGCTCGGTCCGCTGGTGGCCTACATCGATCACCTCACCGCCCAGCCGGGCCGGCACGTGGTCACGATCGTGGTGCCAGAGTTCATCCCCGCGCGGTGGTGGCAGCACCTGCTGCACAACCAGACGGCCCTGCTCATCAAGGGAAGCCTGCTCTTCCGCAAGAACGTCATCGTCACCGACGTCCCCTACCACCTGAAGCACTGACGGTCATGGCCGGGTCGCCTCCCGGGCCATGGGGGGGGCGTTCAACTCTGGTACACTTCACGTTCGCGTGATCATTCGATGAAGATCGTCCTCACTCCGGACGGCCCGCTCGACGCCGGCAGGACGCTCGCCCGCTACCATCTGTGGGGAGAAGACCCCGCCAACCGCGTGGAGGGCGACGTCTTTCGTCGCATCCTGAAGGTGGACGGCCGCCTGCTGCCCTATGAGGTCCGCTGCTCCGGCCCCGTGGATGCCGCCCACCTGCAGGTGAGCGTGCCGGGCGCGCGCGGCGCGCCGGTGGAGGCGGCGGCGCGCGCGGAGGTGCGCCGGATCTTCGGCCTCGACTTCGACCTGCCGGGCTTCTACCGCATGGCGAAGGGTGATGCCGCGCTCGCCACGCTCGTGGAGCCCCTCTACGGCCTGCGGCCGACGCTGGCGCCCACGCCGCTCGAGATGCTGGTGGGCTCCATCAGCGCGCAGCAGGTGAACCTCGCCTTCGCCTTCACGTGTCGCGCCCGCCTCGTGCGGCGCTTCGGCACTGCCGTCGCTTTCGGGGGCACCACCCTCTACGCGTTCCCTGACGCCGCCGCCCTCGCGCGCGCCCGCGTGAGTGAGCTGCGCGCCATGCAGTTCTCGACGCGCAAGGCCGAGTACATTCGCGACCTCGCGCGCGCGGTGGCGCGCGGCGCCCTCGATCTGGAGGCGACGGCGAGCGCCACCAACGCCGCCGTCATCGAGTCGCTCACCGCCCTGCGCGGCCTCGGGCGCTGGACGGCGGACTGGTTTCTCGCGCGCTGCTGGGGTCGCGGCGACGTATGCCCGGCCGGTGATCTCGCCGTGCGCAAGGCCTTCGAGCATTTCTATGGCCGCGGACGCACGAGGACCGAGAACTCCATTCGCCGGCGCGCGCGCGCTTGGGGTGATTACCAGAATCTCGCCGTCCATTACCTGCTCGCGGGTATGCGATTGAAAGAAACAGCCGCCGGCGGCGGGGGGGCGGCGTGAACAAGAAGCTCACCCTGAAGATCCTGGGCCAGCCTGATCCGGCCCTGCCCAAGGACGTGCACCTCGTGGGCCGCTACGCGCTCGGCGTCACGTGGGCGGACGATCACGGCTCCATCTATCCCTTCGAGCCGCTGCGCCGCGGCTGTGCCTGCGGCGCGTGCGCGGCGCTGCCGCCGGTGACGCCGCCCATGGTGTGGCCGCAGGAGATCAAGAAGATCGAGGGCGCGCTGCGCGTGGTGTGGGCGGACACGCACGAGAGCCTGTATCCCTACGCCGATCTGCGCGCGCTGTGCCGCTGCGCCGGCTGCACGGGTGGCCATTAAGTGACGGCGGACGACGCCCGCAAGCGCCGCGCGCTCTTCGGCGTGATGCTCTCCGTGTTCCTCGCCGCCATGGAGTCGACCGTCGTGGCCACCGCCATGCCGAAGGTGGTGGCGAGCCTGGGCGGCATCAACATCTACTCGTGGGTGTTCTCGGGGTTTCTGCTCACCTCTACGGTGTCGATCCCCGTGTGGGGACGTCTCTCCGATCTCTTCGGCCGGCGCCCGATGTACATGACGGGCCTCGTGCTCTTCCTCATCGGCTCCGCGCTCTCCGGTCTCTCGCAGACCATGGGCCAGCTCATCGCCTTCCGCATGCTGCAGGGGCTCGGGGCCGGCTCGCTGCTCACGCTCAGCATGACGATCATCGCCGACCTCTTCGGGCTCGAGCGCCGCGCCAAGATGCAGGGCTACATCTCCGGCGTGTGGGGGCTCGCCTCCATGGTAGGGCCGCTGCTGGGCGGCCTCCTTACCGATCACGCGTCGTGGCGCTTGGTCTTCTACATCAACGTGCCCTTCGGCGCCGTGGCGATGGCCGTGGTGTGGGGCGCGCTGCGCGGCGAAGCGCGTCCGGCGCGCCGGCCCACCATCGACTACGTGGGGCTGGCGCTCTTCTTCGGCGGCGTCTCCGCGCTGCTCATCGGCCTCGGGCAGGCGGGCCGGGTGGGGCGGTGGAGCGGGCTCGACGTGGTGGGCCCGCTGCTCTTCGCCGCCGCCGCCCTCGTCGCCTTCGTCGCCGTGGAGCGCCGCGTGCCGGAGCCCATCGTGCCCCTGCGGCTGTTCCGCCACCGCATGGTGCTCGCCGCCTCCGTCACCGGCTTCCTCGCCGGCATGGCGATGTTCGGCGCCATCTCGTTCGTGCCGCTCTTTCTGCAGTCGGTGAGCGGCATGACGGCGACCAGCGCCGGCTTCGTGCTCACGCCCTTCGTGCTGGGATGGGTCGCGCTCTCCATCGTGAGCGCCCGCCTCGTGCTGAAGGTGGGGTATCGCAGCGTCGTCATTACCGGCATGGCGTGCCTCACGGGCGCCTTCCTCCTCCTCAGCCGCTGGTCGCCCGGCCTCACGCAGGGCATCGCCATGCGTGATGCCCTGCTGGGCGGGATCGGGATGGGTATGACGATGGTCCCCATGCTCATCGCGGTGCAGAGCGCGGTGCCGCGCGCGGATCTGGGCTCCGCCACCTCCATGACGCAGTTCTTCCGCACCATCGGCGGCGCGGTGGGCCTGTCGATCATGGGCGCGGTGATGGCGCGGCGGCTCGGTGACGGCCTGCCCATGGCGGAGGCGCTGCATGGTGTCTTCATCGTCGGCTTGCTCGTGTGTGTGGCCGCCTTCGCGTCCGCGTTCCTCGTACCCGCGGGTCGTGCGCAGGACCTCGCCCGCGCCGAGGTGCCGGGCGCGGCGACCCGGGTAGGAGGCTGAGCGTGACGGGCGATGCGCCCTTCCTCGAACGGCTGGCACAGCTGGCACCGTTGCCCGTGGCGGCGGCCATCGCTCTCATCGAGGAGCTGGACGAGCCGCAGAGCGACCCCGTGATCGGCCCTCTCTTCGGCACCGACGAGGACGGCGACGACGTGGTCAATCCGCTCGTGCCTGTGGTGCTGCAGCAGTTCCAGCAGAAAGAGGACCTCACGTGCTACGCGGCGCTGCTGGAAGGCCTGACGGGCGTGTGGAACGCCGCCGTGCGGGCGTCGGTGGTGACACGCCTGCGCGCCTCCGGCCTGCCGCAGGACGACATGCTCATCCGGCTCCAGAAGCTGTCGCCCACGCTCGGCTTCGCCGCCGAGAACCGGGAGTGGGCGCGCGAGTGGCTGGCGGACCCCTTCACCCAGGACGCCCTGCTCGTCCAGCAGTGCGTCGTCCGTCTCCTCTTCTCCATGCGCGCGATGGCCGAAGTGCGCGCGCAAGAGCTCACCGGTATCCCCGGCCCGAGCAGCGGACCGCACGGAACCGCCGGCACCGAGCCAAACTAGTGCGATCGCGTGTGGGTCGGAACAGCCGGCACGGAGTCAAACTAGTGACACCACCGTG
>CAYQQT010000030.1:13481-14906 GCA_964419375.1 uncultured bacterium | reverse complement strand
CGTTCTACGGTTGCGGCGTCGCGCCCGTCACGGTACGGCCGCCCTCAGCTAGCCCGGATTATTCCTGCGCATTCGTTGCACGCCCGGCGGGTCCTGTCGTCGGGGTGGCCCCGGCCCGGCCGGGCTCCGTCACCCGTTCTCCTGATCGCAGCGCTTCGCGCTGCGGACAGGAAGAAGGGGGCCCTCTCCGCCCCGCCGGGCCGGGGCCACCCCGACGCCACCCGCCGGGCGCGCAACGAACGCGCAGGAATAATCCCGCCTAACGCGCGGAGGGGAAGCGGGGCGCGCGCTTGTCGCGGATGGCCTGGAGGCCTTCGCGCACGTCCTCGTCCATGAACGTCAGCATCTCGAGGGCGATGGACTGATCGAAGATCGGCCCCGCCTGGCGCAGCCAGTTGTTGAGCGAGCGCTTCGTCCAGCGGATCGCCTGTTGGCTGCCCGTGCCGAGCTTGTCCGCGACCTCGAATGCCTTGGCCATGAGCTGGTCGGCGGGCACGCAGAGGCTCACGAGGCCGATGCGCTCCGCCTCCTTGCCGTCGATGAAGTCCGAGGTGAGCAGGTAGTACTTCGCCTTCGCCATCCCGCACAGCAGCGGCCACACGATGGCGGCGTGGTCGCCCGCCACCACGCCCAGGCGCGTGTGGCCGTCCGTGATGCGCGCGCTCTCCGATATGATGCTGATGTCGGCGAGCAGCGCCACCACGAGGCCGGCGCCCACGGCCACCCCGTTGATGGCGGACACGATGGGCTTGTCCGTGTTGATCATGTTGTAGACGATGTCGGAGGCCTCGCGCACCGTGCGCGCCAGCCGCTTGGGATCCTTGGTGTTGGCCTCGACCATCTCGAGGTCGCCGCCCGCGGAGAAGGCGCGCCCCTTGCCCGTCACCACCGCCACGCGTGCATCGGGATCGGCGTCGAACGTGAGCCACACCTGCGTGAGCTCCCAGTGCAGCCGATCGTTGGTAGCGTTCAGCACCTCGGGGCGGTTGAACGTGATGAGGAGAACACCGTTCGGCTTGCGCTCGAACAGCAGGTGCTGGTAATCGCCGTAGTCCATGGGCCCTCCTGCGGGTGTGGGGGCGCGGGTCGCACTTGACAACGATCGCTTCCGGGCTCTCAATCCTACCCCATGCGTCCCCTGGGTAGGCTCACGCTCGAGAGCGACCGCCTGCGCGGCCGCATCGAGGCGATCGAGCGCCTCGCCGCGGAGAGCCGTGTCGCGGCAGAGGCGCAACGGGAGGACGAGCAGCGCATCGAGGAGGAGCTGGCCGCCTACGTGGACACGTACCGCCAGGAACGCGTCACGCCGTCGCCCTTGGCCGCGAACCTTCCGCACTCTATCGGGGTGCCGCTCGGCGGCGCAGATCCGGTGAGCGCCCGCCCTACACGTCCCACCTGGGCGATGACCGCCCAGCGATCCTCGCC
>CAYQQT010000030.1:0-13381 GCA_964419375.1 uncultured bacterium | reverse complement strand
TGAGCGCCCGCCCTACACGTCCCACCTGGGCGATGACCGCCCAGCGATCCTCGCCGATCACCTCAACCCGATGATCCAGGGATCCATCTGGCGCTCTTGGTAATACGTGGGCGTCGCCACCCAAAACTTCGAGAACAGCCCGCTGCGCACTGCGTCGTCGTACTTCAGCAGCGCCTCCGCTCTCCCGCTAGTGCAACCCATTGCCAGCGGAGACGGCGCGTCACGCATCGATGCAACCATTGCAATCGGCGGGGCTCAGCGTCGGCGGCGCGCCGTCCATTCCAGCGTGTCGCCGGCGCGGCCCGCCGCCGTGTCGCCCGACACGCGGCCACGCCAGGCGCCCTTGCCCGCCGTGAACGCGATCTCGTCACCGGTCACGCGCCCGCCGCTGATGGGCGTCCGGGCCTCGGCAGTCTGCAGCTCGCCCTCGAGCCCCGCGAGCCGCTGCGTGAGACGCAGCGTCGCCTCGCGCGCCCCGCCCGCCGGCGTGCGCAGCGTCACCTGCCACGTGCCCGCGGCATCCGCGGGAACCAGCCAGAAATAGATGGTGTGCTCGCGGTCCGGCCCGCGCGCGCGGAGCACGCGCTGCGGTTGCCACTCGCCCATGCCGAAGTCGTGGGACACGACGCGCGTGCCGGGACGCAGCTCACGCAGCAGCTTCGGCCGCAGGCGTAGGTTGACGTCGTCGCGCAGGTAGAGCGTGACGACGGTGGCGGCGCTGATGTCGGTCGTGAAGAGATCCTGCCAGAGGAAGGTCGCGCGCTCGCTCACGCCGGCGCGCGCGGCGGCCTCGCGGCTCTCCTGCACGAGGGGCGCGTCGATCTCGACTCCGACGCCGCGCGCGCCGAAGTCGCGCGCGGCGGCGATGACGAGGCGCCCGTCGCCGCTGCCGAGGTCGTACACGACGTCCGCCGCCGTCACGCCCGCCCCCTTCAGCATCTCCACGCCGACCTGGGCGGGCGTGGCGACGTACAGGATGTCCGGCCCGTGGAACGCCGGCCGCGCCGTCTCGCAGGCGGCGAGCGCGAGGCACAGGAGAAGCGCGAGCCTACGTCGCATCAGCCAGCGGCGGCTCGGGCCCATGCCCGCCGCCCGTCCACGAGAACGAGCGCGCGGCGAGCGCAGGCGGCAGGCCGGCGTCGTCGGCGTCGAGGGTGGCGAGAGCGTAGTCGAGCAGTGTCGTGAAGATCTCGACGCCGTTCACGCGGCGGAACCACAGCGGACGACCGTGGAGGTACAGGAAGATGACGTTGGCTTCACTGCACGGCCCCAGGCAGTCGGTGAACGCCAGGCGCACGTGGCCGTCGAGCTTCGCTTCCCGGAAGGCGCGCCGCATCTCGCGCTTGAGGGTGCGCGGCGGCGTCTTGGGACCGCCACTGTCGGAATGACCGCAGCAGCATCCCGTGCACGTGAAGATCACTCCCGCGTCGGCCATCAGCGGCGCGTTCCTTTCAAAAAAACAGCGCCCACGTCGCGCGCAGCGTCCACATGGAGAGCAGGAAGCCCCCCGCGAGCGCGAGGCTGCCACCGCTCACGACGCGCAGCCGCTCCTGCGCGCGCTCCGAGACCGCCGTCTGCCCCGCGCGCCCCGCCGCCAGCGTGCCCGCTATCGCGAGCGGCACCATGAGGCCGAGGCCGTACGCCATGAGGGTCACCGCGCCCAGCCACGCGCTGCGCTGCGAGGCGACCCACCCGATGACGAGCGCGTAGGCCGAGAGCGGACTGAAGATCGCCATGGTCGCGCCGAAGGCGAGCGCGATCGTCACCGCGCGGCGGGCCAGGGAGCCGCTGCTGCCGCCGCCGCCCGGCACCGTCGTCACCCTCGGCAGCAGCGGGCGCGAGAGCCCCAGCTCGCCGAGGGCGCTCGCGAGCGCGACGATCCCGAGCGAGGTCAACATGAGCGAGGCGATGACCTCGCGTGCGCGCGGCGTCGTCACCTGCGCGGCCACGGCCGCGCCCGCCCACGTCATGCCCGCCCCGAAGACACCGAGCACCGCGATCAGGGCCGCGGTGAACAGCGCCAGCGTCGCCAGCCATCGTCTCGTCGTTTTCGCCTCCTGAACCAGGGGCGCGATCGTGAAGATCATCGGCGTCCATCAGGGGACGCAGATGCGCGGCACCCCCATGATGAAGGCGAGCAGGACCATCGTCGACGCCGCGCCCAGGGGCGCCGCCGGGTCCATGAAGAGCGCGGTGAAGCTCTTGTAGGCGCTTCCGAACACGGGCAGGTTCCAGAGCGAGCCTAGCGCGCCGCCGGCGAGCGTGGCGACGACGAAGATCCAGATGTGTGGGCGCATGGGGCCTCCTTGACGGCTCTCAGCATACCGGCGCGTCGGCCTGTAGACAAAGGGGATGGGCGTGCAGATCGTTCCTGCGCCGGAACAGACCTCCCGGCCGCCGCGTAAACAGTTTGCTTCGTCCGCGCGTCTCTCAGGCAGCATCAAACATCCGTACACGGATCCCAAGGAGGCCATACGTGAAGATCAAGAGTCTGATGTCCTGCGCGCTCGGCGCCGTCGTCCTGGTGGCGGCGGCGGCCGCCCATGCCGCACCCAACCTCACCGGTACGTGGGTGCTCGACCGGGCCCAGAGCGAGTTCCCCCAGCCCGACGCCGCCGACGGCAAGGGCCGGCAGGGTGGCCCCGGCGGTCACCGTGAGGGCGCGGACGCCAAGCTGACGGTCGCCCAGGACGGCAACACGCTGAAGGTCACGCGCTCCATGGCCAGAGACGGCAAGGAGCGGGCGTTCACCGAAACCTACTCCCTCGACGGCGCCGAGCACACTTCCAAGAGCCGCCGTGGCTCCAGCGTCACCAAGGCGCTGTACGACGGCAACCGGCTGCTCGTGAACACGAGCCACACCATGACCACCAAGGAAGGCGAGAGGCAGATGTCGCGCGCCTCGGTGTGGACGGTGTCGCCGGACGGCCAGACGCTCACCATCGAGACCACCATGCAGGGCCCGCGTGGCGAGCGCCAGATGAAGACGGTCTACCAGAAGGCTTGAATAGATGGGGGGCCTCGAAGGGCCCCCCAAGCCCCCCGACGCTCGGTAGGGCCGCGGCGAAGCCGCGGCCCTCCTCGATTCCCCCCGTGCTCCTCGATCCGCGGGGCTTACCCGTTGGGCTCCGGCTGTCCTTCGTCGACCCACGGGCTTTTCCGCGCGGGCGGCTCCTTGAAGCCCGGATCGTAGGTCTTGCCGATCGACGGCTTTCCCTGGAGCGGGCGCACCTTCGCCATCTTCTTCGACGCGCGCGCCGGCTCGGTCTTGTTCGCGGTGCGCTTCTTCGCTTTGGCCATGATCTGCTCTCCTAATCGCGTGGCGCTGCGCGGGCAACGTTCACGGCTCAGTCCCAGGTGAGGACGGATGGCAGGGCGTGACGCTCATCCATCCGGAGAAGCGTGCTGCCGTGCAGCGCGAGGGCGCGGCGCTCGGAGTCAGTCCACATCGGCGCTAGAAGATCGCGATCGGATTCACCGGCGAGCCCGTCGTCTTCTGCAGCACGAGGGGCGCGATGGCGAGCATGAACTCCCAGCGCTTGCGCGCCGCGCACGCCGCCGCCACCTCCTCCAGATTGGCGTTGTCGATGAGCCAGAGGCCCATGGCCACGAGGCCCACCACGTGCACGGCGTTGCCGAGGTTCGGATAGGGCAGGGGGCTGATGTCGTTGTGGGTGTCGGTGCCGAGCATCGCCACGCCGCGCTCGCGCAGCCACGGCATGGAAGCGACGTGGAGGGCGGGCGAGCCGTCCTTCAGCGGATGGCGCGCGCCTTCCTTCCGGCGCCGCCCGTAGTAGCCGGTGCGCACGAGCAGGATGTCGCCCGCCTCCACGCGCACGCCGGCGGCCTTCTCCGCGGCGTCGAGATCCTCCGGCATCACGCCCTCGCCGGACTGAAGCCAGCGCCCGCGGAGGGCGGCGATATCGAGCAGCACGCCGCGGCTCACCACGCCGTCCTTGAGGAGGTCGACCGACTCCACCTGCGCGCCCTCGCGCGCGGTGACGAGGTTGCACGAGCGGTCGTTATACAGCTTGCCCTTCCAGAAGTAGTGGGCGGGCGTGTCGACGTGGGTGATGGTGTAGCCGTGGAAGACCATCCCGATGAACTCCGAGGCGCCGCGGCGCTCGAGCTGGCGCTCGGGGGTGGCGGTGTCGCGGCCTTCGCCGCTGTCCACCATGAAGCGCAGGGGCTGGAACGACGTGTCGGCGGTGATGTCGTTGGAGATCGGGCGCGAGCAGCTCACCGACACGCCATCCCGCACGAGCCCCGCCGCGCGTACGCGGTGCGCGGGCGTGATGAAGTTCAGCGTGCCGAGCTGATCGTCGGCGCCCCATCGCCCCCAGTTGCTGAGGGTGTCCATCATCGCGATGACGTCACGCTCGGTCGGCTGCGCAGCCATGCGTCCTCCCCGGTGGATTGTGGTCGCCGGCCCGCATCATAGACTAAAGTCGGCGGGTGGACGCGGCCACCCTCGGCACCCTGTGCGCGCTCGGCTCCGCCATGACGTGGGCGGTGACGAGTCTGCTCGTCCGCTCGCTCACGCCGCACTTCACCTCGGTGGGCATCAACGCGCTCCGCTCCACCGCGGGCGGCGCGCTCCTCGCCGCCTACGTCCTGCTCGTCGACGGCGTGGAGCCCTTTCTCGCCGTGTCGCCGTGGGCGTTGACGCTCATGACGGTGTCCATCGTGGCCGCCATCGGTGTGGGCGACACGTTGTTCTTCGAGAGCACGCGCACGCTGGGGCTGGGGCGGGCGATGACCATCGCCACGAGCTATCCCGTCCTCGCGGCCGCCCTCGCCGCCGCTTTTCTCGACGAGCCCCTCACGCTGCCCGTCGTCCTCGGCACGCTCATGACGCTGGGAGGGCTGACGCTCATCGTGATGACGAAGGTGGACGCCACCGCCGAGGGCAGGCCGTGGCTCGGCATCGGCGCCGCCGCGCTCGCGTCCGTGGGGTGGGCGGTGTCGGTGGTCCTGATGAAGGCCCCCTTGCGCGAGGTCGATCCCACGCTGGCGCAGGCCATCCGCATCCCCATCGCCGCCCTGCTCCTCTGGTGCACGCCGTGGGCGCGCGGCGCCCTCGGCGCGCTGCGGGCGAGCGGCGGTGACGTGCTCACGCGCTTCACCGTGCTCAGCATCCTGACCGCCGTCAGCTCGGTCATGTTCGTGGCATCGATCAAGTATGTCGGCGTCACCGTGGCCTCGGTGCTGTCCTCCACCGCGCCGCTCTTCGCCATCCCGCTCGGCGTGGTGTTCCTCGGCGAGCGCCTGCCCTTGCCGGCGGTGCTGGGCGCGGTCGTCACGGTCGCCGGCATCGTCGTGCTGCGGCTGTGAGCTACACGGCGCCGCTCGCCCGCAGCGCGGCGATGTCTGCCTCGCCGTAACCGCACTCTTTCAAGATTTCCTCCGCGTGCTCGCCCGGCATCGGCGGCTGCGTCCTTATGATTGCCCGGCCCGTGGACAGCTCCACGGGGAAGCGCAGGTACTTCACGGGGCCCGCCACCGGGTGCACCGCCTCCTCCACGGCATCCGAGGCGGCCACGGCTGGGTGCGCGAAGGTGTCGGCGTACGTCAGCACCGGTGCTGCCCATACGCCGCGCGCGCCGAGGAAGTCCACCCACTCCACCGTTGTGCGCGTCTTCATGACGGGCACGAGCAGGCGCGCGATCTCTTCGCGGGCGGGAAAGCTCCGCGGCGCGCGCGCGTGCGCCTCCAGCTCCGGCAGCGCGAGCGCCTGCGCCAGCGCGGGGAAGGGCGAGATCGAGAGCACCACGTGGCCGTCGCGGGTTGCGTAGACGCCGTAGGGCGCGGGGTGGAACATGCTGGCGAGCGGCGTGTCGCTCTTGTCCAGGCGCGCGCCGTTGAGGTGGTAGGAGGCGGGCTCGATTTGTAAATCCAGCGCGGCGCGCAGCATGCTGACCTCCACGTGCAGCCCCTGTCCCGTGCGGCCGCGCTCGATGAGGGCGGCCAGCGTGCCGAGCGCGAGCAGCGAGGCGCCGTGCTGATCGACGACGGCAGTGCCCACGGGCGTGGGCGGCTGCCCGGCGCGGCCGGAGAGCGCCGCCAGCCCCGACATCGCCTGCATGAGCAAATCCTGCCCCGGGCGGTCGCGATACGGACTCTGTTCGCCATAGCCCGACGCGGACACGTAGATGAGCCGCGGATTGAGCGCTTTCATCGTCTCGTAGCCGAGGCCGAGGCGCTCCATCACGCCGGGACGGAAGTTCTGCACGAGCACGTCGGCGGACTCCACGAGCCGGCGCGCCACCGCGAGGCCGTCGGGCTTCTTGAGGTCGAGGGTGAGGCTGCGCTGGTTGCGGTGCGCGAGCAGGTAGAACGCGCTCACGCCGTTGAGGTAGAGATCGCAGCCGGCCCAGTTGCGCTCCCAGAGCGTGCCGTCCGGCGCCTCCAGCTTGATGACGTCCGCGCCGAGGTCGGCGAGGTACTGCACGCCGGAGGGGCCGAGCAGGAACTGCGTGAAGCTCAGCACCCGGACGCCGCCGAGGACGGCGAGCGGAGGCCGGGCGTCTGTCATTCGACGATCTTCAAGATATGCGTGGCCACCGCCACCACGCGGCCCTCCTGCGTCGTGCACGTGACCTTGCCGAACGTGCGCATGGTCGCCTCGTCGCGCTCCACGATCTCGTACGACACCGTCACCGTGTCGCCGATGAAGAGCGGGGCGGGGAAGCGCACACGGTCGTAGCCGTAGGACACGAGCGTGCCGGGCAGGTCCTGGATGATCTTCGTGGAGGCGGTGGACATGAAGCCCATGGCGAGCACGCCGTGGGCGACGCGCCGGCCGTAGGTCGTCTTCTTCATGTACTCCTCGTCCACGTGGTTGGGGGAGAGATCGCCCGTGATGCCCGCGAAGAGGTAGACGTCGGACTCCGACACCGTCTTGCTGAACGTGACCTTCTTGCCCACGGGGAGGGCGGCGAAGGCGTCTTTCCCGGATGGCATGCGGCTCTCCTTCAGACGAACTTGGGCACGAGCAGGCGCGGCAGGGCGAGGATGGCGCCGGGGAACATGATGATGAGGGCGAGGGCGACGAGCATGGGGACGAGGATCGTGAGGACGTCGCCGAGCGCCTCCCGCACGGTGATCTTCGCGATCGCGCAATCGATGAGCAGGCAGAGGCCGTAGGGCGGCGTCACGAGGCCGAAGGCCATGGAGACGACCCCGATGATGGCGAAGTGGATGGGATGCATGCCCGCGCTCTTCGCGAGGGGCGCGAGGAGCGGGGCCAGGATGATGATGGCGGGCACGGCGTCGATGAAGCAGCCGATGACGAGGAAGATGGCCGCGATGAGGAAGCCGGTGCTGGTGACGCCGGTGGCGTAGGGCGCCAGCCACGTCACCACCGCCTTGGGGATGGCGTAGTAGGCGAGGAGCCACCCGAAGGCGGACGCGGTGCCGATGCAGAAGAGGGAGATGGACGCCAGCCGCGCCGTCTCGTAGAGCACGGGCGGGATGTGGCGGAGGGTGAGCGAGCGGTAGACGAAGAGCCCGACGCCGAGCGACCAGATGACGGCGAGGAGCGAGGCTTCCGTGGGTGTCACGAAGCCGCCCACCACGCCGCCCACCACGATGACGGGCGACATCATGGCGGCGCTGGCGGCGCCGAAGGAGGTGAAGAACTCGCGCAGGGTGGCGCGGGCGTACACCGGATAGTTGCGGGCGCGCGCGTAGAAATAGACGGCCACCATCTGCGACAGACCGACCATGATGCCGGGCAGGAAGCCGGCGAGGAATAGCGCCCCGATGGACACGGACATGATGCCGCCCCACACCACCATGAGGATGCTGGGGGGGATGATGACGCCCATCACCGACGAGCAGGCGGTGATGGCCACCGTGAAGCTGGCGTCGTAGCCCTGCTTGCGCATGGCGGGGATGATGAGCGAGCCCTCCCCGGCGGCGTCGGCGGTGGAGGAGCCCGAGATGCCGGCGAAGATCATCGACACCACCACGTTGATGTGGGCGAGGCCGCCGCGGAAGTGGCCGACCATCGTCTTCGTGAAGTCGACGAGGCGCTCGGTGATGCCGGCCGAATTCATGACGTTGGCGGCGAGCAGGAAAAAGGGGACCGCGAGCAGGATGAAGGCGTCGTACGCCTTCGCCATCTCCGTGATGAGCAGCACGGGCGTCATGCGCTCGTCGGCAATGAAGATGGGCAGGCAGGCGAGGCCGAGCGCGAAGGAGACGGGCACACGGAGCACGATCAGCAGCGCGAAGGTGCCGAACATGATGGCGGCGGCGGTCTCGGAGCTCATGGCGCCCGCCCGCGCAGGACGGCCACCGTCGCCGCGATCTTCTCGGCGAGGAACGCCACCCAGGTCACGCCGGCGAGGATGTAGGCGGCGTGGATCCACAGCATGTTGATGCCGGTGAGCTCGGACTCCTGCTGCCAGCCGAACACGGCGTAGTCCCAGCCGTAGCGCACGAAGACGAGGGCGACGATGAGCATGAAGCCGTGCACCACGAGGCGGCTCCACGCCTCGCCGCGCGCCGTCTTCGGCTTCGGGAGCACGTCCACGTCGAAGTGGGTGGAGTCCCGCACGGCGATCATGGCGCCGATCATGATGATCCACATGAAACAGAAGCGCGCGGCCTCTTCCGTCCAGATCCAACGCGGGATGAGGCCGGTGTAGCGCGAGAGCACCTGAAGGCTCACCGGCAGGATGAGCAGGCCCATCAAGCCGGTGAGCACGACTTTCAGGAGACGGTAGTACGCGTCGAGGAACCGGGTCACTTAATGGCGTTGATCCGCGCGAGGACCTTGTCGGCCTCGATCTCCTTGGCGTACGCTTGCTTCACGGGCTCCGCGAGCTCGAGGAGCTTGGCGCGCTCGGTGAAGACGTGCGTGCGCAGCTTGCCTTCCTTCTGCAGCCGGTCCAGCCGCTGCTGGTCTTCCGTGGACTCGATCTGCCGGCCGTACGCGCCCGCTTCCTTGCCTGCCTTGAGGACGGCCGCCTGGAGGTCTGCGGGCAGCCGCTTGAACGTCTTGCCGCTGAAGCAGAGGGGGCGGATGGTGATCGCGTGCTGCGTGAGCGAGATCTCCGGGCCTACCTCGTAGAACTTCATCTGCTCCATGCCCGCCGCCTCGTTCTCGGCGCCCTGGATCACGCCCGTCTGGATGGCGTTGTACACCTCGTTGTACGCGATGACGGTGGGCGCGGCGCCGACGGCCTGGAAGATGCGCGTCTGGATGGGCGCGCCCATCACGCGCACGCTGAGCGACTTCAGCTCCGCCATGTTGCGCACCACTTTCTTCGAGATGATGTTGCGCGTGCCGCCCCCCGCGTAGCCGATGAGCATGACGTCGGCTTTCCTGGCCACCTCCTCGGCGATGGGCTGCAGCGCGTCGCCGTCGAGGACCTTGTTCCAGTGCGCGAGATCGCGGAACAGGAACGGCATGTCCATGAGGGGCGCCGCTTTGGAGAAGGTGGACATGTGCGAGGGCGCCACGATGGCGTAGTCGACGGACAACCCCTGACTCATGAAGGCGAAGTAGTCCTTCTCGAGCCCCAGCTCGCTGTTGCGGTGGAGCTGGAAGCTCACGGGCTTGCCGTAGTACTTCTTCACGAGCTCCTCGAACTTCAGCAGGGTCTTGTTGAAGGCGTGGTCGTCGTTGAACTGCACCGCGCCCTTCAGCGTGATCGGCTGCTGGGCGGGGACGACGGCGGCCGCCGCCAGCAACGCGACGACGGTGAGCGCGACGAGCGCGAAGCGACGTGACGTCATGAGGTCCTCCTCATTGAGGCGATGGATCGGCGCTGAAAGTGCCGGTCATCATACCCCAACTAGATGGGGGGCCTAGAAGGGCCCCCCAAGCCCCCCGCGCTCGGCAGCGCCCCGGCTAAGCCGGGGCCGTTCCTCGATCGTCTGACTGCCGAGCGTGGGGGCTTGGGGGCCCTTCGAGGCCCCCATGTCAGATGATCGCGTGGCGGACGCGCGCGGAGACCCACTCGCTGAGCAGCACGGCCCCGAAGACGAGGATGAAGATCATGGTCACCTGCGGCCACGCGAGCACGTTGACGGAGGCCTGCAGCTGCAGGCCGATGCCGCCCGCGCCCACGAGGCCCAGCACGGTGGACTCGCGGATGTTCACGTCCCAGCGGAAGACCGAGATGCCCGCGAAGGCCGGCATCACCTGCGGCACGATCCCGTACGTGATGACCTGCCCGCGCCCAGCGCCGGTGGCGGTGATCGCCTCCACCGGCGCGCGGTCGATCTCCTCGATCGCCTCGTAGAGGAGCTTGGCGACGAAGCCGATCGAGCGCAGTGCGATGGCGAGGATGCCGGCGAGGAGGCCGGGGCCGATGATGGACACGAGCAGCAGCGCCCAGATGAGCGAGTTGATGGAGCGCGAGGAGACGATGAGCAACAGGGCCACCGGCCGCACGAGCGTCACGCTGGGCGTGGTGTTGCGCGCGGCCAGGAAGGCCACCGGCACGCCGACGACGATCGCGAGGAGCGTGCCCAGCGTCGCCATGTTCACCGTGTCCCAGAGCGGCCGCCAGAGCTGCGCCAGGTACGACCAGCGCGGCGGCACCATGCGCGAGACGAGATCGGCGCCCTGCTTCGGCGCGTCCCACACGAAGCTCCACGTGGTGGCCGCCGCGATCGCCTGCGCGCACGCCGCCACCACGGCCGTGCCCGCCAGCCACGCCAGCCACACCGCGAGATCGCGCGCGCGCGTGCGCCGCCGCCACGTCGCCGTGCCCGTGCCCACCGGCGTCATTGCACGCGGCGCCGGATGACGCCGGAGACGTACTCCGCCGTCATCACGATGACGATGATGGTGAGCAGGATGGCGGCGGCGGTGTCGTACTCGTAGCGGTCGAAGGCCGTGTTGAGGGTGGCGCCGATGCCGCCCGCGCCCACGATGCCGATCACGGCGGACTCCCGGAAGTTGATGTCGAGGCGGTAGAGGCCGAGGCCGATGAGGCGTGGCATCACCTGGGGCTGGATGCCGTAGTTCAGCAGCTGCAGCCAGGAGGCGCCCGTGGCGCGGATGGCCTCCGCCTGCGCGGCGTCGCTGGCCTCGATGCTTTCCGCGAGGAGCTTGGCGAGGAATCCCACCGTCGCCAGCGCGAGGGTGAGGGTGCCCGCGAGGGGGCCGAAGCCGAACATGGCGACGAAGAGGATGGCGACGATGACCTCCTGGAACGTCCGCGACAGCGCCACGATGCCGCGGCACACGACGTAGACGGGCATGGGCGCGAGATTGCGCGCCGCCCCCAGCGCCACCGGCAGCGCGAGGGCGAGCCCGATGACGGTGGAGGTGACCGTCATCACGATGCTCTCGAGCAGCCCCTCGGCGATGTCCCCGCGCCGTGAGAGGAAGTCGGGCCGCGCGAAGCCGCTGAGGAAGGCTCCGCCTCGATCGAGCCCCTCCCACACGCGCGTCCAGCTCACGTGCACGCTGCCGAGGCCGACCATCAGGTAGACGGCGGCGCCGAGCAGCAGGCCCCAGCGCAGCCAGGGGTTGGTCACGAGCGGCGGGGACGACCATTGGCGCGCAGCGGCGGAAAGCGGACTCACAGGCCGGCGAGCCGCTGCTCGTCGCCGCGCGCGGTCGCGGGCGGCTCGTCGCCGCCGTTGCCCTCCGGGGCGCGCGCCCAGTCCTCCTCGCCGTAAATTTCGGTGAGGGTGGCCGGCGTGAGCCCGCCGGGCAGACCGTCGTAGACGATCCGTCCCTGGCGCAGGCCGACCACGCGCGCCACGAACAACTGCGCGAGAGCCACATCGTGGATGTTGATGATCGCCGCCAGCCCGCGCTCCTGGCACAGCTCGCAGAGCAGCCGCATGATCTGGCGCGAGGTCTTCGGATCGAGGCTGGCGGTGGGCTCGTCCACGAGGAGCAGGGTGGGCTCCTGCACGAGCGCGCGCGCGATCCCCACGCGCTGGCGCTGGCCGCCTGAGAGCGCGTCCGCGCGCTTGTCCACCATGTCGGCGAGGCCCACGCGATCGAGGATGGCGAACGCCCGCGCGATGTCGCGAGGGGGAAAGCGCCGCAGCCAGCTGCGCCAGAAACCGACGTAGCCGAGGCGGCCGGAGAGCACGTTCTCCATGACGGTGAGGCGCTCGACGAGGGCGAACTCCTGGAAGATCATCCCCATGCGCCGGCGCGCGCGCCGCAGGGCGGCGGCGCCGAGGCCCGTCACCTCGCCGCCGTCGAGGAAGACGCGGCCCGCGGTGGGCTCCACGAGGCGATTGATGCAGCGGATGAGCGTGCTCTTGCCGGCGCCCGAGGGGCCGATGAGCGCCATCACCTGGCCCGCGGGCACCTCGAGGTCAACGCCGCGGAGCGCCTCGTCCCCGGTGGGGTAGCGCTTGACCAGCCCCTCGATGCGGACGACGGCGCCGGCTACTTGCAGGCGTAGCTCACGCCGGTGGCGGCGTCGACCTTGCGGATGACGTCCCAGTGCTCCTTGTAGCTGATGGGCAGGAACTTGTCCTCGGTCTTGAACTCCGCCTTGAGCGCCGAGCCCTCCCACGGGTAGGTGAAGAACGCCTGCTTCACCTTCTCCGCCAGCTCGGGCTTCAGGTTGTAGACGTGGCCGTAGCCGGTGGTGGGGAAGGTCTGCGACTTGTAGATAGAGCGCAACCTGGAGCCGTCCACAACCTTGCGCGCCACCATGCGCGTGAGCACGGAATTCGCGATGGCGGCGGCGTCGTAGTCCTTGTTGGCGACGCCGAGGATGGAGTTGTCGTGCTTGCCGGAGAAGGCCGTCTTGTAGTCCTTGTCGGCGACGAGGCCGAACTCGCTCTGCAGCAGCGCGGAGGGCGCCTTGAAGCCCGAGTTGGAAGTGGGAGCCGTGAAGGCCAGCGTCCGACCCTTGAGGTCGGCGGGCTTGAGAATGGGCGAGTCGGCCTGCGTGATGATCTCCATCTGATAGCCGTACGTGCCGTCCTTGGCCGCCATCATCGTGAAGGGCACGAATCCCGCGCAGTTCACGGCGAGCGGGTTGGAACCCGTGTTGAAGCCAGCCACGTGCAGTCGCCCCGCGCGCATGGCTTCGATCTGCGCGGCGTTGGATTGCACGGGGAAGAACGTCACCTTCTTGCCCGTCACCTTCTCCATGTGCTGCAGGAAGCCGTCCCACACCTTGCGATACACGGCGGGATCCTCGACGGGCGTGTACGCGAAGATGAGCGTGGCAGGGTCGACCCAATGCTTTCCGTCGGCGGGCGTATCGGCGACGAGGTCGCCGTTGCGGTCACAGTAGCGCCGGTCGAGGGCGCCGTGCGGGCAGTCGCCCTGCCCGGCGGCGGCCAGCGCGGCCGCCGCGAGCGCGACGCCGAGCGCAACGATGAAGACTCGTCTCATGGGGCTCCTCTCGTGATCGTGCGAGCAGGACGCTGCCCCCCT
>CAYQQT010000029.1:0-15165 GCA_964419375.1 uncultured bacterium | reverse complement strand
CCTCGTCCGGCGCGTCGTGCAGGACACCCTGCGCCGGCAGTAGTCAGGAACGTCGGGTGCGGGCGCAATACCAGTCGTAGATCTCTTCGCCGGTGGCGAACCATACCCCCTTCTTCTTGCGCATGTAGTCGTACACGGCCTCGAAGTACTTGATCCGGTGCGGGACGCCGGAGTTGTACGGATGCACCGCCATCGCCATCACGCGGGGGTTCGTCGCCCCCTCCATATACAGCCTGTCGAACTGGTCCCGCGCGCGGTTGAACCACTCCTCGGAGGTCTGGTGCTGGATGACCATCATCGGGATGTCGTTCAGCTCCAGCGTGTACGGCACGGAGACGAGCGGGCCCTTGCTCGTGCGGATCTCGTACGGCTGATCGTCGTTGACCCAGTCCGACACGTACTTGATGCCCTCCTCGGCGAGGAGATCGAGCGTCTCCCACGTCTCCGACAGGCCGGGCCCGAGCCAGCCCTTCGGCTTCTTGCCGGTGAACTTCTCGAGGATCTCGATCGACTCCCGGATGACCGCGCGCTGGTCGGGCTGGATGTGCATGGCGCCCTGGCGGACGGCGTGGCCCATGAACTCCCACCCCGCGTCGCGCATGGCGCCCGCCACCCGCGGATAGGAATTGCAGACGTTGGCGTTGATGGCGGTGGTGGCGCGGATCTTCCGCTTCGCGAGCGCCTCGTGGAGCCGCCAGAAGCCCACGCGCATGCCGTAGTCGTGCCACGCCCAGTTCGGCACGTCGGGGACGGTGACCACGCCCTGCGGCGCCGTCAGGTACTGGCGCGGCATGGGCTTTTCGATGTCCCACTCCTCGACGTTGACGATCGTCCACACCGCGATGCGGGCGCCCTTGGGCAGCTTCCACGGCTTGCGGTCCACGATGGCCGAGTAATCGAAGCGTTCGTGCGGCAGTCTCATGCGGTAGCCTCCTGAGCGCGGTGGTCCGCAGCCTCGGCGCGGACGTCGTGACCCTGCGCCTATAGTACAAGCCCGTGCCGTCCCGATCCGGCGGCGGCGACACAGTACCGGAGGTGGCGGAGATCCACCTGGAGTAATATCCGAAACGTCTTGGAGAGGGACAGCGATATACGACCGCGACGACACCTCCACGCCACTCCCGATCCGCCCGGGCACGCGAGCTCCGACCGTCGGGTTCCCGTCCGATGAGGTCGGCACGGCGCGGATGGCGGCGCACGTGGGAAGAGCATCGCTTCGTCGTCATCGCGGCCGCGGTCCTCGCGTGGCTCCTCCTGGTGACCGTGCTCCACGTCCGGCTGAACCACCGGGGCCGCTACGTCGCGGGCGCCGGCGCGACGCCCGCGGCGGCCGTCGAGGTCGGCGGCCTGCCCGTCACGTGAAACCTCACGCTCCCGATCGCCAGTGTGGCGATGAGCACGGACGCGCAGGGCCGAAGCGTCGTCGACGTCACGCTCGGCGACACGGTCGCCGAATACCGCAAGTACAGCGGCTGGCCGGAGCTCAAGGAATCGTTCATGGCCGGCAAGGTGAAGGCCGCGTATCTCCTGGCCCCGATGGTGATGGACCTCGCCGATCGCGGCGTGCCGGCCAAGATCGTCGCCCTCGGCCACCGGTCGGGCGCCGTCATCATGGTTCGCTCCGATTCACCCTTCAAAAGCTTCCGCGACCTTCGCGGGCAGCGGGTCGCCATTCCGAGTCGCTTCGCGGTCGATCACCTCTTCGTGCGGAGGATGCTCAAAGAGAGCGGCATGACGGTGCGCGACATCGAGCTGGTGGAAATGCCGCCGCCCGACATGCCGGCGGCGCTCTACGCCAACCAGGTCGCCGCCTACGCCACCGGCGAGCCGTTCGGCGCGGTCGCCGAGGTGGCTGGGTACGGCCGGGTCCTCCACATGACGCGGGACGAGTGGCCGCGCTACATCTGCTGCGTGCTCACGGTTCACGAGGATCTGATCAAGACGGATCGCCCCCTCGTCCAGCGGCTGGTCGATCACGTCATGTCCGCCGGATTCTGGCTCGAGGTCGGCGAGCGCAACCGGTTCACGGCCGCCGACATCGCCGCCGCGCCCGCGGTGTTCAACCAGCGTCCGGACATCCTCCGCCACGTGCTCAGCAACCCGCGCGACCGGGTGACCTACGCCGACCTGCGGCTCATCCGCTCGGAGTTCGACCAGCTGATGGAGATGGCCCTCGAGGCCGGCGTCCTCACGCGCCCGGTGGCGTACGAGACATACGTCGACGACAGCTTCGCGCGAAAGGCGCGGCCGGTGGACATCCGTGTCCAATAGCGGCGCCGTCGCGCCCGGGAACGGCCGCAGGATGCTGGAGCGTGCGCGGGTGCTGCGCCCGGTGTTGAGCGCGGTGCTCTTGCTCGGGATCTGGCACGTCGCCGTCCGGTGGTCGGGGAGCGTGATCCTTCCCACGCCCTGGCAGGTCGTGACCGGCATGGTGGAACTGGCGCGGCAGGGGCTGCTGCTCAAGCACATCGTCGCCTCGCTCTTCCGCGTGACGTGCGGCTATCTGTTGGCGGTGAGCCTCGCCATCCCCGTGGGGGCGCTGATGGGGCTGTTCGGGTCCGCCCACGCGTTCTTGAATCCGTTGATCCAGGGCCTGCGCCCCATCTCCCCCCTCGCGTGGATCCCGCTCGCGATCCTGTGGTTCGGCGTGGACGACCTCTCGCCGATCTTTCTGATCTTCCTGGCGTCGTTCTTCCCCATGGTGGTGAGCACGGCGGCCGGCGTGGCCGGTATCGACCGGCGGTACCTTCGCGTGGGCCGCAACCTCGAGTTCCGGGGCTTCAAGTTCTTCCGCGTGGTGATCCTGCCCGCGTCGCTGCCGCAGATCGTCACCGGCATGCGGATCGGCCTCGGCGTGGCATGGCTGGTCGTCGTCGCCGCCGAGATGATCGCCGTCACCTCGGGGCTCGGCTTCATGATCATCGACGCGCGGAATTCCGGGAACCGCTACGACCTCGTGGTGGCGGGCATGATCCTCATCGGCCTCGTCGGCCTCACCCTCGACGGAGTCATGCGCCGCCTCGAGCGGCTCGACGAGATCCGGTGGAGATATGAAACCTAAGATTGCCGTCAGCAGCGTCTGCAAGACCTTCCGCGCGCGAAGCGGCCCGGTCCCGGTGCTCGACCACGTTTCCTTCGAGATCTCGGACGGCGAGTTCGTCGCGGTGATCGGCCCCTCGGGGTGCGGCAAGTCGACGCTTCTCAGCGTCATGGCCGGGTTCGAGCGGCCCGACGCCGGGGAGGTGACGATCGACGGAGAGCCCGTGCAGCGGCCGAGGCGCGAGGCGATGTTCATCTTCCAGCAGCCGGCGCTCTTCCCCTGGCTCGATCTCTGGCACAACGTCGTGCTCGGTCTCGACGGGGCTCCGCGGGAGCTGCGGGAGCGGGAGGCTGCGTACTATCTCGACATGGTCGGGCTCAACGGATTCGAGCGCGCCTTCCCGCATCAGCTGTCAGGCGGTATGCAGCAACGCGGCGAGCTGGCACGGGCCCTCATCGTGAAGCCGGAAGTGCTCTTCATGGACGAGCCCTTCGCCGCCCTCGACGCGCTTACGCGGCTGCGCATCCGCGCAGAATTCCTGCGCATCCTCGATCGCGAGCGACACACCGTCCTCTTCGTCACCCATGACGTCGACGAGGCGCTGCAGCTCGCGGACCGCATCGTCGTCCTCTCGAGCCGCCCCGCGCAGGTCCAGGCGGAGATCGAAATCCCGCAACCGCGTCCCCGTTCGCTCCTGAGTCCGGAGCTCCTGGAGTTGAAGCAGCTGGTGCTCCGGGAGCTCGGCGTCATCGACCTGCTGGGCCCGACGAAGTGACCCGGCGAGGCCGGCGTCGGCTCCTCGCGCTGCCCGCCATCGCGCTCGCCGTCGCAACCTCAGTGGCCGCCGCTGACCTCAGGGGCGGCACGTTCGAGCCGCCCCGGCCGGCACCGGACTTCGCGCTGCGCGCCGCCGACGGTTCCGTGTTCCGGCTGACGCACCACCGTGGCAAGGTCATCGCCCTCACCTTCGGCTACACGCGCTGCCCCGACGTCTGCCCGACGATTCTGGCCGAGCTTGCCCAGGTGCGCGCCCACATCGGCGATGCCGGCAAGCAGGTGCAGGTCGTGTACGTCACCGTCGATCCCGATCGGGACAGCCCCGAGCGGATCGCCACGTACACGCGGGTGTTCGACAGGACGTTCCTGGGACTCAGCGGATCGACTGAAGAGCTGGAGCGCGTCTGGAAGGCGTACGGCGTGTCCGTCACGCGGCGGCCGCTCGGCGAGAGCTATGCCGTCCACCACACGGCCGTGGTCTACCTGATCGATCGGCGGGGCCGCCTGCGGGTGCTCGTGCCGTTCGGCACTGCCGTCGGCGACATCGCGCACGACGTGAACGCGCTCCTGCGGGAGTGACGCGTGCGACATCCTTCTCTTCGGCTCACCGTCCCCGCGGTCGTCGCACTGCTCATGATCGCCGGCGCGATGCCGGGATCCGCGCAGTCGCCTTCCGTGGAGGTCCGCGGAGCATGGGTGCGGCGCGCACCGCTGCCCACCGGCGACACGGGCTCGATGCGCATGGGCGACGGCGCCACTGCCGCGGCATACATCACCATCCACAACCGCTCCGGCGCATCCGAGGAGCTGCTCTCCGTCACCAGTGACGTCGCGGACAGCGTCGAGGTGCACGAGACACGCTGGATGTCGGGCATGGCAATGATGGAGCCGGTTCGACGCCTGACGGTCGCCCCGCATGCCTCCGTAGAGATGAAGCCCGGTGGCATTCACCTGATGCTACTCGGGCTCCGGCGAGCCCTCGATCCCGGCGACCGCGTCACTCTTCGGCTCGTATTCCGCCAGGCGGGCCCGGTGACGGTGCGCGCGGAAGTCAGGTGACGAGCTCCGTGCGATGGAGCCGCGCGATCGCGGTGGCGGGCGTCGCCCTCGTCCTCATCGCGGGGTGGCTGGCGTTGGCCCCACTCTCGGCCGGCTCGCGCGAAATCGTCTACGTCATCCCGCCCGGCACTCTCGCCGGGAACAAGACCGGGAGGCCCATGGACCTGCTGCCTCCGGAGATCCATCTGACGCTCGGCGTCCGCGACGTCCTCGTCCTCACCAACGACGACAGCGCCGCCCACTACGTGGGACCGATCGTCCTCGCGTCGCGCCAGACGTACCGCATCCCGTTCCGCCGGCCGGGACGCTTCCAGTACGCGTGCTCCCTTCACACGGCCGGCCGGCTCACCATCGTCGTGACGCCGGAGCCGCAGATCGGCCTCGAGCGGTTGCGGTGGCGGCTGGCACACGCCTGGGCGTCAGTTCCTTGACGGCCCGCCGCGACGGCAGGCTCGAGGCACTCGCGAAGCGGCCGATCCGCGCCACCACCTTCTGAGCGCGGCCTCGGCGCTGACGTCGTGAGCCTGCGCCTATAGTACAATCCCGTGCCGTGAGCCGATCCGCCGACGCCGTCGACGTCCACGCCCACTTTTTTCCAGAATCGTTCCTCAAGGTGATCGCCGACCACGGCGACGTCTTCGGCGCCTCCGTCGACCGCTCGAACGCCAAGGGCCCCGTCATCGTCATGGCGGGATCGCGGACGCCGCCGCTCGACGCCTCGTACTGGGATCTCGACCGCCGCCTGAAGGCGATGAACCGTCAGGGCGTGGGCGTGCACGCCCTGTCGCTCACGGTGCCGATGGCGTACTGGGCGGACGGCGAGCTCGGCTCGCGGCTGGCGGGCGCCTTCAACGACGCCCTCGCCCAGGCGCACACGGCGCACCCCGATCGCTTCGTCGGCTGCGCGACGCTGCCCATGCAGGACCCCGCGCGCGCGCTGGCGGAGCTGGAGCGGGCGGCGGCGCTGCCCGGCGTGCGCGGCGTGTACCTGGGCACCAACGTGAAGGGCCGGGAGCTGAGCGACCCGGAGTTCGCGCCCATCTTCGCGCGCTGCGAAGCGCTGCGCCTGCCCGTGCTCCTGCACCCGATCAACGTCATCGGCGTGGCGCGGCTGAAGCCGTTCTACCTGTCGAACCTGCTCGGCAACCCCTTCGACACCGCCGTCGCCGCCGCGCACCTCGTCCTCGGCGGAGTTCTCGACCGCTTTCCGAAGCTGCAAATCTGCCTGCCCCACGCGGGCGGGGCCATGCCGTATCTCGTGGGTCGCCTGCAGCACGGACAGCGCGTGCGCCCCGAGAACGCGCGGGTGGCGAGGCGGCCCTTCAGCGCCTACCTGCGGCGCTTCACCTACGACACCATCAGTCACTCGCCGGAGGCGTTGCGCTATCTGATCGGCCTCGTCGGCGCCGACCGCGTGATGCTCGGCAGCGACTACTGCTTCGACATGGGGCCGGCGCGGCCGCGCGACATCGTCGAGCGACAGCTCAAGCTGTCCGGGGCCGATCGCGCGCGAATCCTCTCGGGCACCGCGCGCCGCCTGCTCCGGCTGTGAGCGCGGAGTTCTGGGTCACCCAGGCCTTCAACGGCGTCTCCTACGGCTCCCTCCTCTTCCTGCTCGCCAGCGGCCTGTCGCTCATCTTCGGCGTCATGCGCATCGTGAACCTCGCCCACGGCTCCTATTTCATGCTCGGTGGCTACGTGGGCCTGACCGTCATGTGGCGCACGGGCAGCTTCGTGCTCGCGCTCGCGGCGGGGGCGCTCGCCGTCGCCCTCGTGGGGGCGGCGATGGAGCGGCTCTTCCTGCGGCGCCTGCCCGGGCAGACGCTGGGCCAGGTGCTCATGACCGTCGGCTTCGCGCTCATCTTCCAGGACCTGGCGCTGCTCATCTGGGGCGGCGACCCGTACACCATCCCGGTGCCCCGCATGCTCACGGGCGTGGTCACCGCCGGCCCCGCGCGCTTTCCCATCTACCGCATCTTCATCGTGATCGTGGCCGCCCTCGTGGGGGCCCTGCTGTGGCTGGCGCTCGACCGCACGCGCGTGGGCGCCAAGATCCGCGCCGCCGTCGACGACGCCGAGATGGCGCAGGGGGTCGGCATCCACGTGCCCGCGCTGCAGCTCGCCGTCTTCGCCCTCGGCGCCGGACTGGCCGCCTTCGGTGGCGTCATCGGCGCCGGCTTCCTCGGCGTCTATCCCGGCCTCGACTTCGAGCTGCTGCCCTATGCCTTCGTCGTCGTCATCGTGGGCGGGCTCGGCTCGCTGCCCGGCGCCATGGTGGGCAGCCTGCTCGTCGGCCTCCTCGACAACTTCGGCAAGGCGCTCTTTCCCGAGCTCTCGTATTTCACGCTCTTCGCGCCCATGGCCCTCATCCTCGCGCTCAAACCGACGGGCCTCTTCGGACGCGCGTGATGGACCGCGCCATCGTCGCCGGCGCGGGCGCGTTGGTGGTGGCCGCCGGCGTCGCCCCCCTGCTGCCGTCCTATCCGCTCACCTTGCTCACGCAGGTGGCCATCATGGCGGTGCTCGCCATGAGCCTCGACGTGCTGCTCGGCTACACGGGCCTGCCCTCGCTCGGCCACGCCGCGTACTTCGGCGTCGCCGCCTACGCGGTCGGCATCCTCGCCACCGAGCACCGCGCGGGCTTCGTGGTGTGCGTGGCGGCCGGGGTCGTCCTCGCGGGCCTCGTGGCGGCCGTGTTCGGGCTCGTGGCCATCCGGGCCACCGGCACGTACTTCCTCATGATCACCCTCGCGCTCGGCATGGTGGTGTGGGGGCTCGCCTTCCGCTGGGTGTCGATGACAAAGGGGGACAACGGCATCGCAGGCGTGCCGCGGCCGGAGCTCGGCTCCTGGAGCTTCGCCGCGCCCCTGCCCTTCTTCTATCTTGCGCTGGCGGCGACCGCGCTCGCGTGGGCGGCCCTCGGCATCCTCGCGCGCTCGCCCTTCGGCCTCAGTCTCAAGGGCATCCGCGAGAGCGAGACGCGCATGCGCGCCCTCGGCTACAACGTGTGGCTGCACAAGTACCTGGCCTTCCTCATCGCCGCGCTCTTCGCCGGCTTCGCGGGCGCCTTCTGGGCCTACTACAACGGCTTCGTGAGCCCGGTCGACGTGCAGCTCGTGACGTCGGTGGAGACGCTGTTGATGGTCGCGCTCGGGGGACCCGGCACGCTGGCGGGTCCCGCCGTGGGCGCGGCGCTGATCGTATTTCTCAAGAACTTCGTGAGCGTGTACACGAAGCGCTGGCTGCTGATTCTCGGCGCCGTCTACATAGGAGCCATCCTCTTCGCGCCACGCGGCGTGCTGGGTGCGTTCAGGTCCCATCCCCGAGAGCAACGAGGAGACGCATCATGAAACCCCGACTCGCGTACGCGCTGGGCCTCGTCCTTCTCGCCGTCGTCACCAGCCGTTGCTCCTGCAAGCACTGCTCGTGAGGGCGTGTCCGCAGGCGTGATGCACGCCCTGCACCTGCAGCAGGTCTCGAAGGCGTTCGGCGGGCTGCGCGCCGTCGACGGCGTGGAGCTCGCCGTCATGCCCGGCGAGCGGCGGGCCCTCATCGGGCCCAACGGCGCCGGCAAGACGACCCTCTTCAACCTGGTGGCGGGCGTGCTGCCCGTGTCCGCCGGCCGCATCACGCTCTTCGGTCACGACGTCACACGCATGGCGCCCCACCGGCGCGCCGCCCTCGGGCTCACCCGCACCTTTCAGGTCTCGAACCTCTTCCCCACCCTCACCGTGCGCGAGAATTGCGTGCTGGCCGTGCAGGCGCTCTCGCCCGTGAAGCTCGCCATGCACCGCCGGCTCAGTGGCTACCGCGACCTCCACGCGCGCGCGGAAGAGACGCTGGCCGCCGTCGGGCTCGCCGAGCGCGCGGGGGCGACGGTGAACAAGCTCTCGCACGGCGAGCAGCGGCAGCTCGAGATCGCCCTCGCGCTCGCCGGGCGCCCGCGCCTGCTCCTGCTCGACGAGCCCACCGCGGGCCTGTCGCCGGCGGAATCGGCGGCGATGGCGCGGCTGCTGGGCCGGCTCGACCCCGCCATCACCGTGCTCATCATCGAGCACGACATGGACATCGCGCTCGAGCTCGCGCGCCACGTCACCGTGCTCCACGACGGCCGGGTCATCGCGGACGGCACCCCGGACGAGGTGCGCGCCAACGCCCTCGTGCGGGAGATCTACCTTGGATGGGGGGCCTAGCCACGGGCCCCCCAAGCCCCCCGTCGCTCGGCAGCGCCGCGGCGAAGCCGTGGCGCTCCTCGATACCCGCCCGTGCTTGAGGTCTCCGGCCTTCACACGTATTACGGCGAGAGCCATGTGTTACAGGGGGTGTCGCTGGCGGTGGCGCCGGGCGAGGTCGTCGGCATCCTGGGACGCAACGGGGCGGGCAAGACCACGCTCATCAGATCGGTCATCGGCTTCACCCCGGCGCGCAGGGGAGCCGTCCGCTTCAAGGGCGCCGACATCACCCGCTGGGCGCCCTTCCGCGCCGTCGAGCGCGGCATGGGGCTCGTGCCGCAGGGACGGCGCGTCTTTCCCTCGCTCACCGTGCGCGAGAACCTCGAAGTGGCGGCGCGCGCGCGCGGCCGCTGGTCGCTCGCCCGCGTGCTGGAGCTGTTCCCGCGCCTCGCCGAGCGCGCGCAGAACCGCGCCCACAAGCTCTCGGGGGGCGAGCAGCAGATGCTCGCCATCGGCCGCGCGCTCATGACGGGCCCGGATCTGATCCTGATGGACGAGCCCACCGAGGGGCTGGCGCCGCTCATCGTGCGCGAGGTGGGGCGCATCCTGGGCGAGCTCAAGCGCGAGGGGCTGTCCATCCTGCTCGTGGAGCAGAACCTGCCGCTGGCGCTCTCGGTGGCCGACACCGTGCACGTGCTCTCGCGCGGCCAGATCGTCCACGTGTCGTCCCCGCACGAGCTCATGACCAACGAAGCGATCAAATCGCGTTACCTTGGAGTCTGACATGCGGTTCGGGACGTTCTTCTTCTTCCAGGCGACCCCCGGCCACGCCCATGCCGACATCATCCGGCGCGAGCTGGAGCAGGTGGAGTGGACGGAGGAGCTGGGCTTCGACGAGGTGTGGTTCACCGAGCACCACTTCATCGACTACGGCCTCTCCGTCGATCCCGCCACGCTGCTGTCCGCGGCCGCCTCGCGCACGCGGCGCATCCGCGTCGGCCTCGCCGCCGCCATCCTGCCCTTCCACCATCCGCTGCGCCTGGCCGAGCAGATGGCGCTCGTCGACATCATCGCCGAGGGCCGCCTCGACGTGGGCGTGGGGCGCGGCAACCGTCCCGCCGAGTTCGCCGGCTATCGCGTGCCGCAGCAGGAGAGCCGCGAGCGGTTCGACGAGACCGTGGATGTCATGCAGCGCGCGTGGACGGAGGAGCGCGTCTCCTACCGGGGGCGCTTCTTCACCTTCGACGACGTGCGCGTCATCCCCAAGCCCATCCAGCGCCCGCACCCGCCGCTGTACCAGGTGTGCGTGTCCAAGGACGGCATCGAGAACACGGCGCTGCGCGGCTGGCCCATGCTGAACTCCGTCCTCTTCGGGCCGGTGGACCAGCTCGTCGGCAATCGCGACACCTACGTGGCCACGCTCGAGAAGTCCGGCCGGAGCCCCGAGGAGATCAGCAGCCTCCTCGCGCGGTGGGGCGTGTCGCGCCAGATCTACGTGGCGGACACGGACGCGCAGGCACTCGCGGACACGAAAGACGCCGAGATGTGGTACCAGGAGTCCTTCCGGCGCTTCGTGATCCCGGAGCGGATCGACGAGGCGCACCCGAGCCTGCAGCCGGGCTTCCGCGCCATGGCGGATCGCCTGTCGAAGATCACGTGGGAGGCCCTGGTGGCGGAGACGCTCGCCTTCGGCTCGCCCGACACCGTGGCGCGCCACATCGAGTACATGCGCTCCATCGGCGTGGGCCAGACCCTGTGCTGGATGAACTTCGGCGGCCTCGCCCAGGACAAGATCCGCCGCTCGATGGAGCTCTTCGCCCGCGAAGTCATGCCCAGATTCCGCTAGGATGGGGGGCCTCGACCGGGCCCCCCAAGCCCCCCGGCGCTCGGAAGCGCCCCGGCAAAGCCGTGGCGCTCCTCGATACTCCAACGCGCTCCTACCTACGCGTGGGGGGATTGGGGGGCCCTTCGAGGCCCCCCATCCAAAAAGGAGAAAATCATGAAGACCCTCGCCGCGATGCTCGTCGTCCTCCTCGCCACCTCCATGGCCGCCGCCCAGGAGCCGATCCGCGTCGGCTACCTGGGCCCCCAGAGCGGCATCTTCGCGCAGGCGGGCCGCGACATGCTGGACGGCTTCAAGCTGGGCTTCGAGCAGGCGGGATATCAGGCGGGCGGGCGCAAGATCGAGCTCATCGAGGAGGACACGGAGGGCAATCCCGCCACCGCGCAGGCCAAGTACCGCAAGCTCGTGGGCCAGGACAAGATCCACGTCATGGCCGGCATCCTGCTCGTGAACGTGGGCTATGGGCTCGCCCCCGTCATCGAGCGCGACCGCATGCCGTCGCTGTTCCTGACCACGCCCGACGACCTCACGAAGCGGCGGCCGGCGAAGTACATCCTGCGCACGAACTTCAGCGCCAGCCAGCCCATGCACGCGCTCGGCGACTACGCGGCGAAGGTGCTCAAGTACAAGCGGGTGGCGGCCATCGCGATGGACAACGGCTTCGGGTACGAAGGCGTGGGCGGCTTCCAGCGCGTGTTCGAGGACAACGGCGGCAAGGTCGTGCAGAAGACGTACGTGCCCCTCAACGCCATGGACTTCGCGCCCTACCTCACCCAGGTCCCGCGCGACGTCGATGCCGTCATGCAGATCTTCGTCGCCGGCCAGGCCGTGCGCTTCTCCAAGCAGTACGGCGAGAGCGCGCTGCAGGGCAAGGTGCCGCTCATCGGCACCGGCGTCTACACGGACCAGTCGTCGCTGCAGGGCATGGGCGACGAGGTGATCGGCCACGTGGGTGCAATCATCTGGGCCCCCACGCTCACCAACGCGGCCAACAAGGCCTTCCTGCAGGTGGCGGAGGCGAAGGTCAAGCGCACGCCGTCGTACTTCCACGCCGTCATGTACAGTGCCGCGCGCTGGATCGCGGAGGCCGCGAGATCGCTGAACGGCAACGTGGAGGACCGCGACCGCTTCCTGGCCGCGATCCGCAAGGCAAGCGAGACGACGGAGGACCCGCGCGGGCCCATCAAGCTTGACGAGCTGAACAACCCCACGCAGAACGTCTACATCGTGAAGGTGGAGAAGGTGAACGGCCGCCTGCAGAACACGATCATCCACACCTATCCGATGGTGTCGCAGTTCTGGACGTACAAGCCCGACGAGTTCCTCAAAACACCGGCGTACGACCGCAATTACCCGCCCATCAAGTGAGCGGGCCGCGCTTCGGGTTCTTCTTCTGGCCGTGGTCGCCGCAGTACACCGCCCGCATGGCGGAGCTCGGCGAGCGCGACGGCTGGGACATGGTCGGCATCGCCGACACGCCGGGCAACGCGATGGACGTGTGGGTCGCGCTCACGCTGGCCGCGACGCGCACCGAGCGCGTGGGGCTGGCGGCGTGTGTCACCAACCTCACCTCGCGCCATCCGGCGATCACGGCGGGCGCCGCTGCCTCGGTCGATGCCGTGTCCGGCGGCCGCATGACCCTCGGCATCGGCACGGGCCACAGTGGCGTCGTCAATCTGAATCAGCGCGATGCCTCGTCAAATGACCCCGGGGGCCCCCATGGCGCGACCAGGGCCCCCGGCCTCGTAAGCGCGGCGGACTTCCGTGAAGGCCTTCGGTTCACGCGCGCGCTGCTCGACGGGGAGTCGGCAACGCTCGACGGCGCCACCACACGCCTGCCCGCGCTGAGCCGGCGTGTGCCTGTCTATGCGGCCGCATCGGGCCCGGTCGCGTTGCGCACGGCGGGCGCCGTGGCCGACGGCGCCTTCGTGAACTACGGCCTGCAGGCCGAACACGTGGCTCACGCGCGCGCGCTGATCGACGAGGGCGCGCGCGACACCGGCCGCAAGCCCGACGACATCGACGAGTGGTGGATCGCCTGTCTGGACTGCGACGAGCGGCGTGAGGACGCGCTCGCCAAGCTCGGCAACATCCTCGGCTTCGTGGCCGCCTACGTGCTGGGCCCCGCGCCCGCGGAGCGCGGCGTGCCCGCCGAGCTCATTCCCGCGATCCGCGAGATGCGGGCCAGCTACACCACGCGTCGCAACGACATGGACCCGAGCCTCGTGCGGCGTCTCGGGCTCTTCGACTACCTGCGCGGCCGCCTCGCCATCGCCGGCACACCGGACGACTGCATCGACCAGGTGCGCGCAGCCATCGGGGCCGGCGCTCGCCGGCTGATGTTCACCGTGAGCCTGGCCGCCGATCCGGTGCGCACCGTGGAGCTGTTCGGCACCCGCGTGCTGCCGGCGATCCGGGCACGCTGATGGTCATCGACGTCCACGCCCACCTCTATCCCCGCCCCTTCATGGATGCGGTCGCCGCCCACGGGCCGAGCCACGGGGCGAGCCTGAGCGCCGACATCCCCCCCTTCCTCTGCTTCGAAGGCATCCGGTACTGGCGCTACACGGCGGCCTTCCACGACGTCGACGCGCGCCTGCGACGGATGGACGCCGCCGGCGTGGACATGCAGTACCTGTCCCTCGGTCCGCCGATGGTCTACTGGGCGCCGCCCGCTCTCGGGCTGTCGCTCTGCCGCCTCTACAACGACGAGATTTCCAAGGTCGCGCGCGCCCATCCGGATCGCTTCGTCGGCTTCGCCGCCATTCCGTTACAGGATCCGGTGCGCGCCGTGGCCGAGCTCGACCGCGCCGCCGAGCTCGGCCTGCGTGGAGTGGGCATGGGATCGAACGTTCACGGACGGCCCATCGACCACGCCGATCTGTGGCCTGTGTACGAGCAGATTCAAGCACTTGACCTGCCAATCTTCATTCATCCCATCAACCCGCTCGGCCAGCCCCACATTCACGACTACCGGCTCGATCTCATCGTCGCCTTTCCGATGGACACCACGATCGCCGCCGTCCGCCTGGTGTACAGCGGCGTGCTGGAGCGGTTCCCGCGCCTGAGGGTCTGCCTCGCGCACCTGGGGGGCGCGCTGCCATTCTTGAAGGAGCGGATCGCCATCGGCTTTCGCGTCGGGCGCGAGCACTTCGGCGCCGACATGCCGATCGCGACCAGCCCCGAGACGTACCTCGAGCGCTTCTGGCTCGACTCGGTCTCCTATTACGATCCCGCGCTGCTCGCCGGCATCGCGTGCGTGGGCGTCGAGCACATCGTAATGGGCAGCGACGCGCCGTTCGCCATCGGCGACCTCGCGCGCTCGGTGGAGTCGATCCGCAGCCTCACCGCACTCCCCGCGCGCGACCGCGGCCGCATCCTCGGCGCCAACGCCGAAGCGTTCCTGAAGGGACCGGCATGAGGACCCATCACGCGATCGACGGTCCCGCGCACGCGCCCGTGATCGTGCTCGCGCACTCGCTGGGCGTAACCCACCGGCTGTGGGACGCATGCACTGCTCGCCGGTGGAGGCGGCAGAGGAATTCAACCGGCTCCTTGGTGCATTTTTGGAGGGCGCAAGCGGGTGACGAGATTTGTCAGGGGGGTGCCGCAGGCCGTCAGCAAGCAGGCCACAAAGGCGGCCCGCGCGTTCTCATAAGTAGGTGCTTTACAAACGAATATGTAGGATAGGCATCGGGTGTGCACTACATCCTCACCGTTATGATCAAACGCGACGAGCGCGGCTTCACCCTGATTGAGTTGCTGATCGTGGTGGCCATCATCGGCATCCTCGCGGCGATCACCATGCCGATCTATTCAGGCGTCCAGTCGCGCGCGCGGACGGCGAAGGCGCAGGGGGACATGCGCGGCGTTGCGACCGCCATCAGCGCGTTCGCGGCACACTGCGGCACCCTGCCTTCACCGGGCGTCTCCGCGACGACCGACTGCTCGGCCGTCACGGCAGTGGCGGCCTCAGGTGGGCTTCCCACGGTGATGCTCACGCCCCAGACGAACGCGCAGAACCAGGTGGGCGGGCCCTTCATGAACTCGATGCCGACGCTTCCCACCGGATGGACGGGAACGGCCGGCACGTACACCTACGCCGTCAACGCCTCGCTGACGTTCATCGTGTGCGCGACCGGGGATGGGACGGCGGTGAATACGAGCGGCTCGGCGAGCTGTCCGTAGAGATGGGGGGCCTCGAAGGGCCCCCCAAGCCCCCCGAGGCTCGGAACGCCCCGGCGAAGCCGGGGCGCTCCTCGATACCGCGCAGG
>CAYQQT010000028.1:0-15254 GCA_964419375.1 uncultured bacterium | reverse complement strand
TCTCCTACACGCCGGCGCGACGCAGCGCCAGCTCGACGTTCTGAGGCACGGGCTTGCGATCCCCGCGCTCGACTTCGTGAACGACCTCCACGACGGCCGCCGACACGGGCGTGAGCACGCCGCGCTCGAGCCCCTGCGCGATCACGTGCCCGTTCATGTAATCGATCTCCGTGGGGCGGCCCTTGGCGACGTCCTGGGCCATGGAGGCGCGCCAGTTGCGCGTGCTCGCGGTGGCGGGCGTCAGCATGCGGTCCAGCGCCTCGTACGTCTCGCGCCGGCCGGCATCCGCCCACTGCTCGGCGGGCGCGCCGTTGACCTTGGGAATGCGATAGCCGAGGGCGAGGCCCACCCGCGCCGACTCCGCGGCGAGATGGATGGTGATGGCGCGGCCGCCTTCGCTGGAGGCGATCTCCAGGGAGCCGAGGCCGGACATCGCCTGCACGGGGTTGCCCATGGCGTTGGCGCAGAGCTTGGCCCAGCGCTCGCCCCACAGGTTGTCCGTGGCCTGGGAGCCGTCGATCACGGACATCATCTCGGCGAGCTCGGTGGTGCGCGGCGTGATGCGGCCGTCGTGCTCGCCGGCGCGGAACACGTCGTGCCCCTTGCCCTGACCTTTCTCCATCCCGCGCTCCACCTGCCCGGGCTTCCAGACCGCCACGCCGATCTTGGACATGATGAGCCCGACCGAGCGCGACGCGCCCGCCACGGCGGCGACCACGGGATCCGGCCAGCAGTTCTCGGAGGCCACCACGTAGCCCTCGGGCTTCAGGTGCCGGAGCGCGAGCTGCGTCGCCCACGCCGTGTCGTAGACCTTCATGGCCACGAAGGCGATGTCGAAATCGCGCGGCAGGCGCGCCGCCTCGTTGAGGTGCACCGCCGTCGGGCGCGCCTCGAAGGGGTCGTGGGGGCCCGTCACCGAGATGCCGCGCGCCCGCACCGTCTCCACCTGTTCGGCCCAGGGATCGACGAGGGTCACGTCGTGGCCGGCGCGCGAGAGGAACGCGCCGAGGTAGCTGCCGATGGCTCCCGCACCGATGAAGAGGATCTTCTTGCTCATGGCGCTTGACTCTCGGCGTTTCGGGTTAAGGTGTCAAGGCCGATAACGTTGGCACACAGGGAGGGTGGCATGGGGCTGCTGGAGGGCAAGGTCGCGATCATCACCGGGGCGTCCAAGGGCATCGGGCGCGCGCTGAGCCTGCGCTTTGCGCGTGAAGGCGCCGCCGTCCTGTGCGCGGCGCGCTCCGCGGACCTCGTGAAGGAGACGGCGGCGCAGGTGAAGGCCGCGGGCGGGCGCGCGGTGGCCGTCGTCTGCGACGCCGCGCAGGAGGACGACGTGCGCCGCCTGGTGGCCACGGGCGTTAAGGAGTTCGGCAAGATCGACACCCTCGTGAACAACGCCGGTGACGGCGGCGTCACCAAGCCGGTGCAGGACTACTCGATGGAGGACTGGCGCTACACCATCGACTCCTGCCTCACCAGCTCGTACCTCTGCACGCGCTTCGTGGTGCCGGAGATGATCAAGGCCGGCGGCGGCGCCATCGTGAACATCTCGTCCGGCGCCGGCCGCCGCGGGCTGCCCTACCGCATCGGCTATTGCTCGGCCAAGGCGGGGCAGGTCGGCATGACGTACGGCATGGCGCTCGAGCTGGCGCCGCACAACATCCGCGTCAACTGCGTGGCGCCGGGCGCGGTGGAGGGCGACCGCATCGACCGCGTCATCGCCGGCCAGGCGCAGGTGCGCGGCATTCCGGTGGACCAGATGCGCAAGGCGATGATCGAGCGCTCGCCGCTCAAGCGGATGGTGACCGCCGACGACATCGTGGACGCCACGGTCTTCTTCTGCAGCGACATGACGCGCAGCGTGTCGGGCCAGGTCCTCGCCGTCAACGCGGGCGAGCCCGCCGGCTAAGGCAATGCCGGCCATTCCTGATTTCCTCTACGGCACCGCGTGGAAAGAAGACCGCACGCCCGCGCTCACCGAGCTCGCGCTGCGGACGGGGTTCCGCGGCATCGACACCGCCAACCAGCGGCGGCATTACTTCGAGGCGGGCGTCGGCCAGGCTCTCGCCGCCGCCTACCGCGCGGGCGTGGTCACGCGCGGGGACCTCTTCTTACAAACGAAGTTCACCTCCCAGGGCGGCCAGGACCACCGCCTGCCCTACGACCCCGCCGCCGGCCTCGCCACGCAGGTCGCGCAGTCGATGGCCAGCTCGCTCGAGCACCTGGGGACGGACCACGTCGACAGCTACGTGCTGCACGGGCCGTCGTCCGGGCGCGGGTGGACCGACGAGGACGCCGAGGTGTGGGCCGCGATGGTGAAGGAGCGCGACGCCGGCCGCACGCGGCTGCTCGGCGTCAGCAACGTCTCGCTGCGCCACCTCCAGCAGCTGGCGGCGACGGGGGCCGAAGCCCCTGCCTTCGTCCAGAACCGCTGCTTCGCGCGCCTGGGCTGGGACCGCGAGGTGCGGGCGTTCTGCGCGGAGCGAAAGATCGTGTACCAGGGCTTCTCGCTGCTCACGGCCAACCCCGAGGTCCTGCGCCATCCGCTGGTGGCCGGCATCGCCGCGCGCCTCAAGGCCACTGCGGCGCAGGTGGTGTTCCGCTTCGCGCAGACAGTCGGCATGCTGCCCCTCACCGGCACCACCGACCCCGAGCACATGAAGCAGGACCTCGCCAGCCGCGAGCTGACTCTCTCCCCGGACGAGGTGCGCGCAATCGAGTCGCTGTCGGGCTAGCCCGGAATATCGAGGAGCGCCACGGCGCGGGAGCGGACGCGGCCTCAGCGCGCCGCGACGCGCATGGGCTTGTACACGGGCGTGCGCCACTCCGAGCGCCGCTTGTCGATGCCGCGCACGAGGTTCATGTAGGCGGTGGACAGGCGCCTGGTGATGGGGCCGACCTCGCCGTCGCCGAGGGGAAACTTGTCGATGGACGTGATGGGCGTGATCTCGTAACCGCTGCCGCAGAAGAAGGCCTCGTCGGCGACGTAGAGCTCCGTGCGCGCGATGTCACGCTCGACCACGGGCAGCCCCAGGTCGGGAATGACGTCCTCGAGGAGCGTGACCCGCGTGATGGACTCGAGGATGTCGGCCGTGAGCGGCGGCGTCACCAGCGTGCCCCGCCGCACCATGAAGAAGGTGGCGCCCGTCCCCTCGGCCACGGTGCCGCTGCGGTTGAGCAGGATGGGCGCATCGTAGCCATCGGCCTTCGCCTGCAGCGTGGCCAGCCGCCCGTTCTGGTAATTCGACCCGGACTTCAGCCGGATCGGGATCGCGTTGTCGGAGGTGCGCACCCAGGAGGACACGCAGCAGCGCAGGCCGCCCTCGGGGCCGCGCGGGCGGCGGCGCGGGTTGATGTAGAGCCCGGTGGGCGTGGTGGCATCGAGGCCCGTGCCGAGGACGTAGGCGACGAGGTGCATGTGGACGTCCTCGCGGACTTCGTTGCCCTCCAGGACCGCGCGCACGGCGTCGTACAGGTCGACGTCGCTGTAGGGCACGGTGAAGCGCATCATCTTCATCGACTCGCGCAGGCGCGCGAAGTGCTCCTGGAGCCGGAACCCGTACAGCTCGCCGTCGTCTTCATTCCAGTAGGCGCGCAGGCCCTCGAAGACGTTGGTGGCGTAGAACACCGCCGCGCTGTTCACGGGCAGCACCGCCTGGTCGTTCGCAAGCAGGCGGCCGTTCATCCAGAGCTTGAAGTCGGCCATGTCATGTCCCTCGCTGGAAGTTGGTGTCGGGAATGAAGGCGATTCTACTCCTCCCGCGGGGGCTTGCGTTGCCGATCGAGGGCGGCTATTTTCACGCTACCGTTCTAACCTGTCGCCTCGCTCCGGCAAGGAGATACCCATGCGCGTCCCCCGTCTTCTGACGTACGTCCTGCTCGCCGCCGGAGTCGCTGTCGCCGGCACCATCGCTGTCGACGTCGCCCGCGCGGACGAGACGTGCAACTCTCCCTACACCGCCAAGCTCATCAAGGGTCAGGAAGACTACGTCTACGTGTGGGCGCTGGGGGTCGACGGCATCGGGGACGGCTCCGACAAGCTGGTGACCGTGGACGTCCACCCGAAATCGAAGACCTACGGCAAGGTGCTCGGCTCCGTCTCCGTCGGCACGCGCGGCGAGGCGCATCACATGGGCTTCACCGACGACCGGCGCTTCATCTGGGCGGGCGGGCTCGCGGAGAGCAAGATCTACGTCTTCGACATCGCCACCGATCCCGCGAAACCGAAGCTCGCCAAGACCATCGGCGACATGGCGGACAAGAGCGGCTACCTCGGCCCGCACACGTACTACGCGCTGCCGGGGCGGATGCTCGTGCAGGCGCTGTCCAACACCCGCGACAAGGGCGGCGTCACCGGCATGGCGCTCTACAACAACAACGGCGACTTCATCAGCTCCTACGCGATGCCGGCCGCCGGCGGCGCCGGCGGCGACGGCTACGGGTACGACCTCGCCGTCAACCCGAAGAAGAACGTGCTGCTCACCTCCAGCTTCACCGGCTACGACAACTACATGCGGCCGCTCGGCGACCTCGTGAAGGACGCGGAGGCGATGAAGCGCTTCGGCAGCACCATGGTGATGTGGGATCTGAAGGCCATGCAGCCGAAGAAGATCTTCAGCGTGCCGGGGGCGCCGCTGGAGATCCGGTGGTCCCTGAAGGCCGGCGACAACTGGGCGATCACGGCGGCCGCGCTCACCTCCAAGCTCTGGCTCATCAAGCAGGACGGCGGCGGCGAGTGGCAGGCGAAGGAGGTGGCCACCATCGGCGACCCCGCCAAGATCCCGCTGCCCGTGGACATCAGCATCACCCGCGACGGCAAGGGCCTCTGGGTCAACACGTTCATGGACGGCACCACGCGGTACTTCGACCTCAGCAATCCCGCCGCGCCACAGCAGACCTACGAAAAGGTGACCGGCAAGCAGGTCAACATGATCTCGCAGAGCTGGGACGGCAAGCGCGTCTACATCACCTCGTCGCTGCTCGCCAACTGGGACAAGGGCGGCGCCGACAACGAGCAGGTCCTGCGCGGCTTCACGTGGAACGGCAAGGAGCTCAAGCAGGTCTTCGAGGTGGACTTCACCAAGGAGGGCCTCGGCCGCGCGCACCACATGAAGCTCGGCTCCAAGTCGCTGCGCTCGTCGTGAGGATGGTGGGAGCGGCGCTGCTGGCGTGGCTGGCCTTCGTGCCGGCGGCGCTGGCGCACGAGGCGGCGCCGCTCCCCGCCCTCGACTTCGATCCGCCCGCTCCCGGCACGTACCGGCTGCACCGCATCATGGCGGCGCCTGACGGCGAGGTGCTGGACGTGCACGGCCACGCCCGCCCGCTGTCGCGCTTCACGCGCGGGCACGTCACGCTGCTCGGGTTCATCTACACCACGTGCGTCGATCCCGACGGCTGTCCCCTCGCGTACCGGGTCTTCGAGACGCTGAAGCAGGCCATCGCGGCCTCGCCCGGCATGAGCGACAAGGTCCAGCTCGTGACGTTGTCCTTCGACCCCGCGCGCGACACGCCGGGAGCCATGCGGCAGTACGGCAGCCGGGTGAGCCGGGAGGCGGGGGGGCCGGCCTGGTACTTCCTCACCACCCGCTCCGCGCGCGCGCTGATGCCGCTCGTGGAAGGCTTCGGCCAGGACGTCCGTTACACGACGGATCGCTCAAGCGGCCGGCCGCGTCGCGAGCTCTCGCACGTGCTCAAGGTCTTCCTGATCGACGCCGCCGGCTTCGTGCGGGAGATCTACACGTCCACCTTCCTGCATCCCCGCACGGTGATGAACGACATCGAGACCCTTCTGATGGAGCGCTGACCCCCCGCCCCCTCTCACTGACTGTCACGGCAGTCTTGCCGGTGTCGATGGAGGCGGCGCCGGCCGGTAGTGTCTCAGTACTGAGACACTACCCTGCTGCTCGAACGCTTCCTCAAATCCGAGTACCTGGTGCTACTGGGACGGCTCTGACCGGGACGAGGCCGTCCCGCGTGAGGCGCGGCCGATCAATCGGCTCGCTTGGCCTTTCGCCGTACGGCCAGCATGATCGCACCACCGCCAAGCAAGAGTGCTATGGACGACGGCTCCGGGACCGGCTCCGGGACGGCATGCGGCCGGGCCAACCACCACCCGACGTTGAGGTTACCGGTGGTGACCGGATCATCGAAAAATCCACCTGAATACCCAGAAGTGTCATTGGGAATGTCGTGTGTCAGGAGAAGAACCAGGCGAAATCCCGGTAAAGTAGGATGGAAATCGCTGGTCCATCCATAGGAGTTTTCGACGTCCGAGAAGGTGGCGGTCAGGCCCAGCAGGGCTTGGAGCTCCAGCAGCTCCGGGTCCGGCGGGGTGTCGAAACTGGGAAAAACGTTGGGGACACCGGCATCTCCGAGAAATGTCTCAACATCGATCTGGGATGCAATCTGCCAACCTTCTGAAAGGAACTGAGTCGTCACCTGCGGCAGGGAAAGGCCCTTGGTCGTAGTCAGGTCAAGCCAATCGAGGTTCGTCAACGTATCGTGGGTCGCGGCGCCTCCATCGACGATGTTCGACGGCAGGGCCGCAGCGGGGGAGTGGGAGGCTGTCCAGAGCAGGCCGGCAAGAACAAGTGACTTATGACGTAGCATCTGTGGCCTCCGGTTCGGCGAATCAACCTGATGGGTGCGTGGAACGATCGCAGCAAGGAACCTACCAGATGACCACTTTCTAGCAGACAGAGGCGTTTGGGCAACACGCCTCAGACGCAGGTCGATCCAAGTGCAAGGAATCCCGACAGGAGCGGAGCTCCACCAGCGCCTGGTCGCGCGGCGCTCCGCAGGCCGGTCGTCTTGCCGCCGCCGAGGCGGTGTGTCAGTATCCGCTTCGCCCGCACGGCAGGAGGGGTGGCCATGTGCATCGCAAGAGCGGTGGGACGGGACGCGGTGAACGACGCCGTCGACGTGAAGACGGTGCAGATTCTGTTGAACGTGAACCGCGCGGGGTGGGCCGGCGCCCAGCCCCTGCTCGTCGATGGCCTGGCGGGGGATCAGACCTGCCGCGCGATCGCCGGATTCCAGGCGCGGCCGCCGTGCGCCGGGCATACTTCCTGGCCCAGGTGGGGCACGAGAGCGGCGAGCTGCGCTACACGGAGGAGATCGCCAGCGGTGACGCCTACGAGGGACGGCGCGATCTCGGCAACACGGAGGCGGGCGACGGCCGGCGCTTCAAAGGCCGCGGATTGATCCAGCTCACCGGCCGCGCCAACTATCGCGGGTTCGGCGAGGCGATCGGCGTCGATCTGCTCAGCAACGACAATGCACAGCGCGTCGCCACGGATCCCGGGCTCGCCGTCGAGGTGGCCTGCTGGTTCTGGCAAGCGCGCGGCCTCAACGCGCTCGCCGATGAGGACGACGCGCACGCCGTCACCCGGAGGATCAACGGCGGCTTGAACGGCCTCGCCGACCGCCTCCGGCAACTCGACCGGGCCCGCTTCTTCCTTCAGGCGTAGCGCACAGCCGGCGTCACTACAGGAGGGCATCGATGCACGACCTCGAGATCACGCGCCGTCAGATCCTTACGGGCACCGGCGGCATCGTGGCCGCGGGCGCGCTGGCAGCGATGCTGCCGCGCCTGGCCGCCGCCGCCGCCAAGCCCGTCACCGTGGGCTTCATCTACGTGGGGCCGAAGAACGACTACGGCTGGAACCAGTCGCACGCGGTGGCGGCGAAGAAGATCGCGCAGCTCGAGGGCGTGAAGCTCATCGAGCAGGAGAACGTGCCGGAGACCGTCGAGGCCGAGAAGGTCATGGAGGCCATGATCCGGCAGGATGGCGCCGCCGTGCTCTTCCCGAGCTCGTTCGGCTACTGGCCGCACCTGCTGAAGGTCGCGCGCAAGTACCCGGACGTGCTCTTTGCCCACATCGGCGCGCTCTGGAAGGAGGGCGACCCCAGGAACACCATCGGCTACCGCGGCTACATGGAGGAGCCCCACTACCTGTGCGGAGTGGCGGCGGGGCTCCTGTCGAAGACGGGCAAGATCGGCTTCATCGGCAGCAAGCCCGTCTACTTCATCTTCAACAACTGCAACGGCTTCATCCTCGGCGCGCGCTCGGTGAATCCCGCCGTGACCTGCCAGGTCGTCATCACCGGCGACTGGAACAACCCCGTGCGGGAGGCGGAGGTCACCAACAGCCTCATCGACCAGGGCGTCGACGTCATCGTCGCCAACGTGGACAGCTCCAAGGTGGCGATCGAGAACGCCGAGCGTCGCGGGATCATGAGCTGCGGCTACCATACCGACCTCAGCGAGCTTGCCCCCAAAGGATTCCTCACCGGTGCCGAGTGGAACTGGGCGGCGGGCGGCCAATTCGTCAAGGCCAAGCAGACAGGCGGCTCGTACCCCAACCTACTGAGGGGCGGCTTCAAGCAGGACATGGTCGCAATCAGTCCCTTCGGCCGCGCCGTGCCCTCTGATGTCCGCACCCGCATCGTCGAGCTGCGACAGGCCTTCGTCGACGACAGCCTCAAGCTCTACCGCGGGCCGCTCAAGGACAACGAGGGCAACGTGATCCTCAAGGCGGGCGAGGTCATCGCCAACGACGACAACAAGTTCAAGGCGGCGGTGAACTTCATCGTCGAGGGCGGCATCGGCAAGACCGGGCTCAAGAAGTAAGTGCTCGCGCGAGCGGTGACGGCGGCGGCGGCGATCTCCACCGCCGGCGCCGCGCTCCTTGCCACCCTCGCGCTCTTCGGCGTCTTCGTCGCCTTCCGCGGCCTCGACCCGTTCCTCGCCTACGCCACCCTCTTCGAGGGCGCATTCGGCAGCTGGTTCGCCGTGGAGCAGACGCTGACCCAGGCCGCCCCTCTCATGCTGACGGCGCTGTGCACGGCCCTTCCCGCCCGCGCGGGGCTCCTCGTGATTGGCGGCGAGGGCGCGCTCGTCGTGGGCGGCGTGGTGAGCGTCCTCGCCGGTGTGGCGCTTGGCAACGCTCCCGCCCCGCTCGCGGTGACGCTCATGTGCCTGGCGGGCGCCATCGCGGGCGGGCTGTGGATCGCCGCCGCGGGCGCGCTCCGCCACTGGCGCGGCGTCAACGAGACCATTGCGACGCTCCTGCTGAACTACATCGCCATCGCCGTCATGAACCATCTGGTCTCGGGGCCCATCCGAGACTTTGCCCAGGTGCTGAAGCCGGCGAGCTGGGCCATCGACGATCGGCTCCGGATCGGCGAGCTGCCGGGCACGAGCATCCACTGGGGCCTCGCCTTCGGCGTCGCCGCCTGCCTCGTCACGTGGCTCCTGATGCGGCGGACCCCGTTCGGATTCGCCGTCGACATCCTCGGCGGCAACGTGCGCGCAGCCCGGATGGCGGGGCTGCCCATCGGCCGCCTCGTGCTCATGACGTGCTTTCTCGGCGGCGCCGCGGCGGGGCTGGCGGGCACGGTCGAGATCATCGCCGTGCACGGCTTCGCCAGCTCGTCGCTCGTCGTCGGCTACGGGTATGCCGGCATCCTCGTGGCCTTCCTCGCGCGCCAGAACCCGCTCGCCGTCGTCTTCGTCGCCATCGTGCTCGGCGGCATCTCCTCCGGCGGCGGCCTGCTCCAGCGCCGCTTCGGGCTGCCCGATGCCGCCACGCTCGTGCTCCAGGGCACGCTCTTCGTGGCGGTCCTCGCCGCCAACACCCGCTCCGGGCGATGGCGTCTCTTTCGCGCGCGGACGGCCTGAGCGGTGACGGGAAGCGATCTCGGATGGTGGGGCGTGCTCGTCGCCGTGCTCGGCGGCGCCATCCGCCTGTCGACGCCGTACCTGTTCGTGAGCCTGGGCGAGACGCTGACAGAAAAGAGCGGCCGCGTGAACCTGGGGCTCGAGGGCACGCTCGTCATGGGCGCGATGAGCGGCTACGCGGTCTCGTACCTGACGGGCTCGCCCTGGCTCGGCGTGCTCGTCGCCGGCGCCGCGGGCGCGCTCCTCGGCCTCGTCCACGGGCTCGTGTGCGGCCTCCCGCGCGTCAACGACATCGCGGTCGGCATCGCCCTCTTCGTTTTCGGCACCGGACTGGCCTTCTACTTTGGCAAGCCGTTCATCCAGCCCGTGGCGCCACGACTGCCGCACCTGGCGCTCGGCGAGTGGAGCCGCTATCCGCAAATCCGAGTCGCGCTCGAGATCAACGCGCTCTTTGTCCTCGGCGTCGTGCTCGCCCCCCTCCTGGCGTGGGCGCTGCGCAACACGCGCTGGGGTCTCATCGTGCGCACCGTCGGTGACAACGCGGATGCGGCGCGGGCGCTCGGCTATTCCGTGGCGCGGGTGCGCACGCTCACGACCATGGCTGGCGGCTTCCTCGCGGGCGTGGGCGGCTCGTTCCTGTCGCTCTACTACCCCGGCACGTGGAACGAGGGACTGTCGAGCGGGCAGGGGCTCATGGCCATCGCGCTCGTGATCTTCGCCCGCTGGAACCCCGTCCACTGCTTCTGGGTGTCGCTGCTCTTCGGCGGCACAACGGCGCTCGGGCCCGCGCTGCAGTCCGTCGGCATCACGGCGAATTACTATCTGTTCAACGCCGCCCCCTACGTGCTGACGCTCCTCCTGCTCGTCCTGAGCTCGTCCCCCCGTCACACGCTCGCCGGCGCACCGCGCGAGCTCAGCCTCAGCCGATGAGAGCGCGGCCGCCCCTGGTCGAAGTCCGCGGCATGACCAAGCGCTTCGGCGACTTCGTCGCCCTCGACGACGTCTCCCTCACCCTCCGCCCCGGGACGTTCCATGCCGTGCTCGGCGAAAACGGCGCCGGCAAGAGCACGCTCGTGAAGTGCATCATGGGCTACCACCGCCCTGATGCCGGACGCATCGCCCTGGATGGCCGCGACTGCACGGTGGAGAATCCGCGCCACGCCCATGGTCTTGGCTTCGGCATGGTCTACCAGCACTTCACGCTCGTGCCGAGCATGACCGCGCTCGAGAACCTCGTCGTCGCCGACCCCGCACTGCCCGCCGTCGTCCGCTGGGAGGAGGCGCGCGCGCGCGTCGAGGCGTTCCAGCGTGCGATGCCGTTCCGGATCGCGATGGACCGTCCCGTGGCATCGCTCGCCGCCGGCGAAAAGCAGAAGCTCGAGATCGCCAAGCAGCTCTTCCTCGGCCGGCGCCTGCTGATCCTGGACGAGCCCACCAGCGTGCTCACGCCCGACGAGGCGGACCAGGTGCTCGGCGCCCTGCGCGACCTCACGCGCGCACAGCGGCTGACCGTGGTGCTCATCACCCACAAGTTTCGCGAGGTGCAGGCCTTCGCCACCGAAGTCACCGTGCTCCGCGGCGGCCGGCGCGCCGGCGGCGGCGAGGTGGCGGCCCTCCCGCGCGAAGACCTCGTGCGGATGATGATCGGCTCCGCCGCCGTCCCCGCGCCCGCGGCGCGGGTCACGGTGGCGCGGGCCACGGCCACGGCGCCGGCGCTGGAGCTGCGGGAAATCGTCGCCCTCAACGACCACGGCGTGGCGGCGGTCCGTGATGTTTCCCTCGCCGTGCAGCCGGGCGAGATCGTCGGCATCGCCGGTGTGTCGGGCAACGGGCAGCGCGAGCTGGTCGAGGTGCTCGCGGGCCAGCGGCGGCGGCAGTCCGGCGGCGTGCTGGTGGCCGGCGCGCCCTACTCGCCGAGGCGCGCCGACATGCGCCGGCGGCGCGTCTTCGTGCTCACCGAGGAGCCGCTCGACAATGCGTGCGTGCGCGGCATGTCCGTGGCGGACAACCTCGCCTTCCGGAGCTTCGACGAGCCCCCCATCACGCGCGGCCGCTGGCTGGTGAGCCGCCGCGCCATCCGCGAGCAGGCGCGCGGGCTGATCGCGCGCTATCGCATAAAAACCGCGGGACCCGATGTACGCCTGGACACGCTCTCCGGCGGCAACGTGCAGCGCACCGTCCTCGCCCGCGAGCTGTCCGCCGACGTCGCCGTCCTCGTCGCCCAGAACCCGTGCGCCGGCCTCGATGTCGGCGCCACCGCCGAAATCCGAAGTCAAATCATGGCCGCGCGCAACCGCGGCGCCGCCGTGCTCCTGATCAGCGAGGACCTTGACGAGCTGCTGGAGCTGGCCGACCGTATCCTCGTGATGTTCGAGGGCGGCATCGTGCACGAGACGCCGCGCGAGGAGGCCGACATCCACACCATCGGCCACTACATGACGAGCCGGACATGACCACGACGACCATCATCCGCAACGGCCGCCTCCTCGACGTCGCCGCCCACCGCGCGCAGCCCGCCGATCTGCTCATCGACGGCTCCACCATTCGGGAGATCGGGCGCCCGGGGCTGGCGGCGCCGTCCGAGGCGGCGGTGATCGACGCGCGCGACCGGCTGCTGATTCCCGGGCTCGTCAACGCCCACACGCACGCCCACGGCGCGCTGTCGCGCGGGCGGCTGGACGACCGCGCGACGCTCGAGGTGCTGCTGGTCCTCGGCGCCTCCTCCAATGCCAGCCGCACCGTCGAGGACAAGTACCTGTCGGCGCAGCTTTCGGCGATCGAGATGGTCCGCAAGGGCTGCACCGCCTGCTACGACCTCTTTGCCGAGCTGCCGGCGCCGACGCTGGAGGGCCTTCACGCCGTCGCCCGCGCGTACACCGATGTCGGCATGCGCGCGGTGATCGCGCCCATGATGGCCGACCTCACGCTGTACCAGGCGCTACCCGGCCTCCTCGACGCCATCCCCGAACCCGGGCGCGCGCAGGCCGCGCAGCTGCGCGCCGCGCCGTGGGCCGCCAACATCGCGGCCTGCCGCGAGATCTTGACGACGTGGCCCTTCGATCGCGACCGCGTGCGGCCGGCCCTCGGACCGACGATCCCGCTCCACTGCAGCGACGAGTTCCTCGTCGCGTGCCGCGACCTTGCCCGGGAGTTCGGCGCCGGTATCCAGACCCATCTCGCGGAGTCGAAGACGCAGGCGGTCGTCGGCCGCAGGAAGTACGGCAAGACGCTGACCGCGCACCTGGGCGACCTCGGGCTTCTCGGCCCGGGCTTCAGCGCCGCCCACGCCATCTGGCTCGACCGCGACGACGTCCGCCGTCTCGCCGACGCGGGCGCGACCGTCTCGCACAATCCGCTCAGCAACCTGCGCCTCGGCTCCGGCGTGGCGCGCGTGCGCACGATGCTGGAGGCGGGCGTCACCGTCGGCATCGGGACGGACTCCGCCAGCTCCTCGGACACGCAGAACATGTTCGAGGCCACGCGCCTGGCCGCGTACCTGTCTCACGTCTCGACGCCGGACTACCGGCGGTGGCTGACCTCGGAGGAGGCGCTGACGATGGCCACGACGGGGAGCGCCACGGTGCTCGGCATGCAGGACCGCATCGGCCGCCTCGCGCCCGGCTACCAGGCGGACATCGTGTTCCTCGACCTCACGAACATCGGCTACGTCCCCCTCAACGACGTGCTGCTGCAGCTCGTCAACGGCGAGAGCGGCGCCGCCGTCGCCAGCGTGATGATCGGCGGACGGCTCGTCCTCGACGCAGGCCGCATGCTGACGGTGGACGAAGCGAAAGTCCGGCGCGCTGCGGAGACGGCGATCGCGCGCCTCACGGAAGCGAACGCAGCCAGCCTGGCCTTTGCGCGCTCGATCGAGAGCGCTGTGGGCGGCTTCTCGGTCGCGCGCGGCCGCGAGGCCTACCCAGTGGAGCGACTGCTGCCGGCCGAAGGAGGATAGCGCCATGGGACCAGGCGAGGGCGGACGCCGCCCACGAGCAGCGCGCCCCGCTTACCGCGAGTCGCGCTCGGGCGCCGTGAGCGACGTGCCGCCGTCGACGACGAGGACCTGGCCCGTGATGTAACGCGCCTGCTCCGAGAGCAGGAAGCGCACGGCGGCGCCGACGTCCCAGCCCGTCCCCTCGATCCCGAGCGCGGACGCCTGCTTGCGCGTCTCGCGCGCGGCCGGCGTCATGCCGCCCGCGTACACCATCGGCGTGTAGACCGGTCCCGGCGCCACGCAGTTCACGCGGATGCCTTCCTTGCCGTGATCCACCGCCATCGCCTTGGTGAGGCCGATCACCGCGCTCTTCGAGACGGTGTAGGCGGTGAGCCCGCGCGGACGGATAGCGGAGATCGACGACACGTTGACGATGGCGCCGCCGCCGACCTTGCGCATCTCGGGAATCGCGTGCTTGGCGGCGAGGAACATGGTCTCGACGTTCACCTGCATGACGCGCCGCCAGCTCTCCTCCGTCTCGTCGACCACGGAGCCGCGGCTCCCGATGCCGACGTTGTTGTCGAGCAGGTCCACCCGCCCGAAGCGCTGGACGGCCGCCGCCACCATCGCCGCGCACTCGGCTGATCTGGTCACGTCCGCCTCGAAGGGGATCGCCTCGCCTCCCCCGTCGGCGATCATCTCCACCGTCCGCTTGGCGAGGCCGCCGTCGCGGTCCACGACGACGACCTTCGTCCCCGCCTTGCCGAGGAGAATGGCCGCCGCGCGGCCGTTGCCGATGCCGTCACCGGCGGCGCCGCCGCCCGTCACGATGGCGACCTTGCCCGCGAGCCCCCAATCGTCAGGAACCTGGATCGTCATGCCGGTCCTCCTTCGAGACTCGGAATCGGCGGCGATGCTAACACGCCGGCACTCCGGACCGCGGGCGCCGTCGGAGTTGCGGTACCTTCGTGCGCATGGTCAAAGTCCTGACGCTCATCAATCGGAAGGCCGGGATGCCGGTCGACGAGTTCCAGCACTACTGGCGCACGCGGCATCCGCTGGTGGTGACGCGCCTGCCGGGCATCCGCCGCTACGTGCAGTCGCACGTGCTGCCCGAGACGTACGCCAGGCGCGAGCCGGCCTACGACGGCATGGCGGAGGTGTGGGCGGACGACACGGACAGTCTGCGCGCGATGACCAGGAGCGCGGTGCACCCCGACCTCATCGCGGACGAGGCGAGATTCATCGACCGCGCCCGCATGGCCATCATCGTCACCGACGATCACGTGGCCAAGGACGGCCCCGCGGAGGGCGTGAAGGCGATCGAGCTCTTCACTCGAAAGCCGGACCTGGCGGTGGAGACGTTCCAGCAGCACTGGCGCGGCCCCCACGCCGCGCTGGCGGCAAGCATCCCCGGCGTGCGTCGCTACGTCGCGAGCGCCACACGCCCCAGCGCCTACGCCGCGGGGCGCACCCCGGCCTACGACGGTGCCGCGCTGATGTGGTTCGACTCTCCGGAGGCGTTGACCGCCGCCGCCGGCAGCCCGGAGTACCGGGCGCTCGTGGCGGATCGCGTGAACTTCCTGTCGTCGGGCCCGCCCCCGTTCATTCTGACGCGGGAGCATCGCATCATCGGAT
>CAYQQT010000027.1:0-15495 GCA_964419375.1 uncultured bacterium | reverse complement strand
CCGGCACGCCGACGAGCTTCGGCGCCGCGGCGCTGGTGCTTGCCGCGGGTGTGGCCATGTATGCGACACGGCATTGATCTTGTCGTGATGGAGACTCACGGTCGCACGGGAGTGTCCCGGGCGCTGCTTGGTAGCGTGGCGGAGGCGGTAGTGCGTCGTGCGCGGCGCCCGGTCTTGACCGTGCCCGCCCCCATGAGTCGGCAGCAGACACAGGATGAGCCGCCTGCTGCGGATGACCTCTGCATTGTCTGCGGAGCCGTCCGGTGATCTGATCTGCGGAGCGTGCCGCGCCCTCATCCGGGACGAAGCGCGCGCGGCGTCCGTCAGCCCGCAGGACGGAGGACAGGCAGCGAAACTGTGAAGACGGTGCCGTGGCCGACTTCGGAGCGGACGTCCATCGTGCCGCCGTGATCGCGGACGATCCCGTAGCTCACGGAGAGACCGAGACCCGTGCCCGACGACTTGGTCGTGAAGAACGGGTCGAAGACGTGAGACAGCGTGTCGAGCGGGATGCCGGGGCCATCGTCTGCCACCTCCACCGTTACGTGACCCTTGTCGACGGCGGTGACGACCCGGATCGTCCCGTGGTCGGCGAGCGCCTGTCCGGCGTTCGTCAGCAGGTTCAAGATCACTTGCTCAAGCGCGTTCGCATGGCCGAGGACACGCGGGATTCCGGAACCGAGCCGGCACTCCACGCGGACGCCGCTGCGGTCCAGCTGCTTTTCGACGAGTGCCAGAGCATCCGTGACGACGGTATTGATATCGACCGGTTGCCGGTCGGCCGGTGTCTCGCGCGCGAACGTCAGCAGCTTGGCCGCGATGTCCGTGACCCGCATGGCATGCCGGTGGAGTACGCGCAGGTCTTCGACCACGGAGCTCGGTAGCCCATGTTCCTGCGCTTCGATGAGCATCAGCTCGATGCGCGAGCTGATGATCCCGACGGGATTGTTCACCTCGTGCGCGATCCCGGCCGCCAGCTGCCCCACGGCGGCGAGGCGTTCGGCCTGCCGTGAGGCGCGCTCGACGGCGAGCCGTTGCGTGATGTCCGATACGAAGGCGAGCGCATGGATGCCGTCTTCTGTCTCGATGTAGCTGAGACTGATCTCGATCGGAAACTCTTCGCCGTCGGCTCTCCGACCCGTCAGGTCGAGGCCCCGGCCCATCGGGCGCGTGCGAGGATTCGCCATGAAGTCGGCCCGGTGACCGACGTGGCGCTGGCGCAGGCGCTCTGGCAGGAGCATCTCAAGCGGCTGACCCACGAGTGCCGCGCGGTCATAGCGGAACATCTGCTCTGTCTTGGCGTTGACGGAAACGATGCGACCGGCCGCGTCGACAACGACGATGCCCTCGGAGGCGTTCTCGAGAATTGCGCGCGCCTTTGCCTCGCTGCGCCGTGAGGCCTCGATCCCGCGCTGGCGCTCGGTAATGTCGGTGACGAAGGCGATGAACAGCGTGCCCTTGTCGGTCTCGGTAAAGCTGAGACTGATCTCGACCGGGAACTCGCTGCCGTCCTTCCGTCGCCCGGCGAGGTCACGGCCCTGTCCCATCGGCCGAATCCGCGGCGCTTCCGCGTACATCCGCCGATGCGCCTCGTGCGCAGCGCGGGCGCGCTCGGGGACCAAGAGCTCCAACGGCTGCCCGACCAGCTCCTGACGACCGTAGCCGAACAACGACTCCGTCCGCGCGTTCACCATCACGATGGTGCCGGAGCGGTCGACGATCACGATCCCTTCGGACGCCGATTCCAGCACCGCGCGTGCCAGGCCTGGCCCGGACAGTTCTTCCGATTCCATCCGGCGAGTCTACCCGAGTGGGGTCGCCGGCCGCCACTTGGGCTACGATACCGACGTGGCTTCGCGAACTGCGCACGCATCCTGCGCCGGGCAGGTTACCGTGTCATTGGCACGAGCGATCCTGAACGCGGTGTCGCCCTGATCGAGTCCGAGCGGTCCGATGTTCTCCTGACGGATCTCAAGATGCCGCATCTCGATGGCATGGAGCCCTCGCACGTCGTCCTACCAGACTCTGAGGCCCGGCGCGTCGAATGGCGTGGTGACCGCCAACCGGAGTAACGACGGCCCATAGGCGAGCGCGGTGAGGAAGGGCAGGAACCCGCAGATGAAAAACGCCGTCTACACGAGCAGGTTGAGCACGCCGTGGATCGACAGGCCGTGGTAGTACGACTTGACGACGACGCTGTGCGTGTAGAGGTTGATGCCGGCGTACTCCAGCGCCTGGGCGAGGCCCGTGGCCACGCCGCCGAAGAGCGCGACGAGCGCGACCGCGAGATTGGCGCCGGCGAGACGACGCTCGCTCGTGAGATCGCGCATCCCGCGATCCATGGTCATGGGCATGGCGGGCACCGGAGGCGTGACGATGGCGATGGACGGCAGGATCCACGCGAGCTCGTACAGGTACACGGTGGTGTTGCGCTTGGGCGCGCTCATCGCTGCCAGAGCCGCGCGGAGGCGTTGAGCCAGAGCGCCGTCAGCGTCAGCAGATAGATCAGCATGAACAACAGCGCGCCCTTCGGGTGCTCGTGATCGCTGTCGCCGTCTATCGTCTTGCCGTCCCCCTTTGCGCGGCTCAGGGGTCACTGCGCCCGGCCGCGCCGCGGCGATGGGGAGCAACGCGGGTGCCACGCCGGCAACCGAGCGAGCGCGCGTGTTTAGCGACGCGGACTCGGGAACGGCGTTGGGGCACGCGCGCCCCAACGGGGCGCGCCGGCCCCGCCTGTGCCTCCGTCAATCGCACGTAACTGCGCGCCAGCGCAGGGCGCTGCGCGTGGCACCGCGGTTGCTCCTTACCCTATCGAAGGCGGGTCACAAAGGGGGGACACACGATGCATGTGAAAGAGTTGATGACGGCGTCTCCGATCACCGTGCCGCTCGACATGCCGGTGATCGACGCGAAGGAGCTCATGGCGCGCAAGCGGTTTCGCCACCTGCTGGTCGTGGACGGCACGCGCCTCGCGGGTATCGTGACCGACCGCGACATCAAACTCAACATGCCGTCGCCGGCCACGAGCCTGTCGGTGTGGGAGGTGAACTACCTGCTCGCGCGCCTCACGGTGGGCTCCGTGATGACGACGACCGTCATTACCGTCGAGCCCGCGCGCGACGCGCGCGAGGCCGCCCGCATCATGCTCGATCACAAGATCGGCGCGCTGCCGGTCGTGGACGGCGAGGAGATCGTCGGTATCGTGACCGAGAGCGACTTCGTGCGAGCGTTCGTGACCCAGCTCGCGTTTGCCGGGGGGTAGCAGGACACGCGTGATGGACGTCAGAGAGGTCAGCGCCCGGCCGCCGATGCGCATCATGGTCGCGACGGATGGATCCGACGACGCGCGGGCCGCCGTGGAGTGGCTCGCGCGCTTTCCGCTGCCGGCCGACGCCCAGCCGCTCGCGATCACGGTGGTGACGGTGCCGCCCTCGTCACTCGACATCCCGACCGTGCGGCAGTTCCAGCAAGCGCTGCGCGACGAAGGTCTGCGCACGGTGGACGCGGCGCGCGCGAGGCTCGCGTCGCGCTGGCCCGCGGCGCAGGCGCGCCTGTGCGAAGGCGAGCCGCGCGCCGAGCTGCTGCGCGCGATCGAGGAATGGGCGCCGGATCTCGTCGTGCTGGGGGCGCGTGGCCTCGGCGCCGTGGCGGGCGCGCTGCTCGGCAGCGTCTCGCTGGCGGTGGCACGTCACGCCGCCTGCCCTGTCCTCGTGGTGAAGCCGGGCGCGCGCCCGCTGCGCACCGTCCTCGTTGCCGCCGACAGCTCGCCGGATGCGGCGGCGGCGGCCGCCTTCTTCGCCTCGCTGCCGCTCGAGCGGACGCTCGACGTCCGTGTGGTGGGGGTGGTGGAGCCACCGCGCTTTCCGGGCTCGGCGCCGGCGTCGCTGCAGCCTGTGTTGCGCGCGGCGATGGACGACATCGTCAAGGAGCGCAGCGCCGGGCTCGAGAAAGCGCTTGCCGACGTCGCGGGGCCGTTGCACGGCAAGGTGAGCGTGCGGGAGGCGGTGGTGGTGGGGCGGCCGGGCGACACGATCGTGCACGAGGCGGCGGGCGGCGCCGCCGATCTTGTCGTCGTGGGGGCACGCGGGCTGGGACACCTCACCCGGCTGCTCCTCGGCAGCGTCTCCGAGCTGGTGCTGCGCCACGCGGAATGCCCGGTGCTGATCGTCAAGCGGCGGCCGCGATGACCGCCTCCTTCGACGTCCGCGAGATTCTCTTTCCGACCGACTTCTCCGATGTGTCGCGCCCGGCCTCGATGACGGCGGGCGATGTCGGTCGTCATTTCGGAGCGCGCGTGCACGTCCTGCACGTGAGCCGACCCGGCGAAGAGCGCGTGGGGCTGCTGGACGTCGCCGTGGCCGAGCTGGGTCCCGACGTCCACGCCATCAGGCGGACGGCGTTCGGCTCGCCGGCCCGGTGCATCGTGCAGTACGCCGCGCAGGCGAACATCGACCTCATCGTGATGGGCACGCACGGCCGCACGGGCTTTTCCCATGCGCTACTCGGCAGCGTGGCGGAAGCGGTGGTGCGCCGGGCGCCGTGCCGGGTGCTGACGGTGCCGGCGCGCGTGGCGGCGGCGTCCGTCGCGGAGCCGGCAGCGGAGCCGGAGCGGTGCGTCGTGTGCGCGCTCCCCTCGCCGGACCTCATCTGCGAGGCATGCCGGGCGATCATCCGCGGCGAGACCATCGTGGGGAAAACGACAGCCGAGCGGCCGGGGAGGTAATCCAGCGCGGTACGCGACCTGCCGGGCTAGGAGACTGTGGGAGTATCGAGGAGCGCCACGGCTTCGCCGGGGCGCTGCCGAGCGCGGGGGGCTTGGGGGGCCCGTCGAGGCCCCCCATCCTGTTAGGCCCGCGGGGGTGTGACCGCTGGCATGCGGACGCGGGTCCACATGTTGAGGACGAACAGGATCGTGCCGGCGACCTGGCCGAGCCCACCGAGCGCGATCGCGATGCGCAACGCGGGCGATGGCGAGAACGAGGCGAGCAGCTCCGCCGCCGTGCGAACGCCGGTCGCCAGCGTCATCATCCAGTAGACGGCCTCCGCCAGCTCGGGACGGTAGCGCGCGTCGTCGCGCGCGGGGCGGGGAAACATCCACGTGGCGACGCCCATCACGATCATCAGCATGAAGCCGACGAGGAGCAGGTGCACGTGCGCGGTGATGAACAGGCGTGGAGGGTAGGCGCCGAACACGAACTGTCCCACGATGACGTAGGCGCCCAGCAGCAGCCCCGCCAGAAGAAACACGAAGCTGGTCTTGATATAGCGGCGGATCAGCGGCGGCATGGGCCGATCATAGCCGACCGGCCCTGCCGCCGTCCTCACTCCGCGAGCCGGATCGCTCCCGACAGCACGCGCTGGGGCTGGCCCTGCACCTCCACCACGAGGCAGCCGTCGTCATCGACGCCGCACGCCTGCGCGGCGAACGCGCGTGCGCCGTCGCCGACCGTGATCCGGCGGCCGCGCAGCGCATCGCGCTCGCGCCACGCGCTCAGGATGGCGGCCGGCCCTTCGACGCGGTACGTGCCGTACCAACGCTCGATCTCGTTGAGCAGGCGGGCGGCGAACACGTTGCGGTCGATGTCGCGCCCCGCCGCCTCCCGCAGCGTGGTGGCACCGTCCGCCTCGTCGCTGAGCGCGGCTCGCAGGTCCTCGGCGGCGACGTTGACGTTGACGCCGGTGCCGAGAATGACGTAGTCCAGCCGGCTGCCGCTGACGGCGTACTCGATGAGGCTGCCACCGATCTTGCGGCCGTCGACGACGACGTCGTTCGGCCATTTGATCGCCGCCCGCACCGATTCCGCCGCCAGCGCGTGCGTGAGGGCCAGCGAGGCGATGAAGGCGAAGACGGACACGGCGGAGGGGGCGATGGACGGCCGCAGCAGTGCCGACACGTACAGGTTGACGCCGGGCGGGGAAAACCACGGCCGGCCCGCGCGCCCTCGCCCCGCGGTTTGGCCGTCGGCCATGACGACGGTGCCCTCCGTGGCGCCACCCCGCGCGAGATCACGCAGCACCGCGTTCGTGGAGCCGACTGCCGCGAAGAGATAGATATGGCGGCCAACCGTCTCCGTGTCGAGCGAACGGCGAATGTGGTCGATCATCAGCGAGTCACACAGCGTGGGCGTTGTCATGGACTCCTGCTCCTTTGTCATGGCCTCGAGCCCTGTGACGTTGGAGCAACGCGAATGCCACACCGAAACGTCACAACATCGAGACGTTACGCGCGCGCGGTTGCCGCTTGGCGGGGAGGCGCTGCCCCAGTGCCCCATCGTCTCCCCACCCGCCGTCGCGTGCCGTGGGTGCGGGCCGCACGGAACGCGGTGAATTCCTTCGAACGGCACGACCGACCGGGTCGGCATTCCACTTGCACCGTTCACAAGCGCTGGTGAACGATCGTCGCGGTGAAGGCGACGCGAGGAGGACATCATGAAAGCGCGTCACGTGTATTCGCGCGTCGCGATCGAAGCGGACCTCGAGACGATGGACGACGCCCGGCAGGCGACGAAGGCCGTGCTGCAGACGCTGCGCGACCGGCTCACGCCCGACGAAGCACGGCAGGCGGCGGCGCAGCTGCCGGCGGAGCTGAAGCGGCTGTGGACGCCGGGCGAGCGCGCGGCGCGCCGGCCGCTGAAGCTGCACCGCCGCGAATTCTACGATCGGGTGAAGCGTGCGGCGGACCTGCCCACGCTCCGGAAAGCCGAGCTCGCGACGGACGCCGTCTTCGCCGCACTCAAAGAGCAGCTGTCGGCGGGTGAAGCCGACGACATCCTCACGCAGCTTCCGCGCGACCTGAAATACGTGTGGGTGCACGCATGAACGCGCCCATGAAGACGGTGGAGCAGGAGCCCGATGCCTTGCTGGTGTTCGAGGACGCCGAAAGCGCCCGCCTCAGTCCGCTGGGTCCGTCGGGCGCGGGACAGGAGGTCAGGCTCGAGAGCGAGGTGGACGGCCATCACCGGCGCCGCCCTCGGCTTCGTGCTGTTCGCCGTGGGCGGAATCATCGGCGTGATCGGCTTCGATGAAAGCACCCGCGTGTCCGCCCACTATCACGGCATGGTGGGCGCGATGACGATCGCGTACATGGGCCTCGTCCCCGATATGCTCAAGCTCACCGGCCGGCGGCCGTGGAGCGCGCGGCGCACGCGCTGGCAGCCGTACCTGTACGGACTCGGGCTGGTCGACATCATGGTCCGCCTGCACGGGGCGGGCGTGCGAGGCGCGCCACGCAAGGCGCGGCGTTTCGCGTGGGCGGACGCGCAGGCGCCGGTCGCCATGAATCTCATGGGCCTCGGCTCGCTGCTCGCCATCGCGGGCGGACTCGCGTTCGTCACCAGCATCGGCGTCCCGTTGCCGCAGCGCGAACGACGCCATCGCGCGTGTACCGCAAGCGCGCTCTCGGCGTCGCAGGCGTTCGCCTTCGACGAGGGCGCGCGCCCCGGGCGGTCGGAGCCGTCATGACGCCGCGCCATGCGCCCGTCAATCCCCCCGCGCTGTTCACGCCGGTCGGCTTCTCCCACGGCTACGCGAGCGAGGGAGGCCGGCTGCTCTTCGTGGCCGGGCAGGTCGCGCGCGACTCCGCCGGCGGCGTGGTTGGCAGGGGCGATCTCGTCGCGCAGTTCCGGCAGGCGTGCCTCGGCGTCAAGACGGTCGTGGAAACGGCGGGCGGGCAGGTCGCCGACGTGGTCAAACTGACGATCTACGTGCTCGACGTGACGGAGTACAAGCGCCTCTCCCGGCCCATCGGTGTCGTCTACCGCGAGCTCTTCGGCCGGCACTTCCCGGCCATGACGCTCGTGGGCGCGCGCGATCTCTACGACGCGGACGACGGCTGCCTGATCGAGATCGAAGGAGTGGCGGTGCTGCCGTGAACCCGCTCGCGCCGTACGTGCTCACGGCCGTGGTACCGGCGCTGCCGTGGCTGCTGCGCGGCCGCCCGCCCGCGCGCGTGGCGGTGGAGACGGTCGCGTGCACGGGCTGCACGCGCTGCGACAAGGACTGCCCCTCCTGTCGTGGGCGCGCGCCGCGGGCTCGGCGTGGCCATGGCAGGCGTCGCCCGCGTCGGGCCGCGCCGCTCTTCGAACTGCGATCCGGCCGATGGCGGGGAGGCGATCATGCCCAGGTTCCGTGATACCAGCGATGATCTCGGCTCGCTTCAGTCGACGCTCTCCGGCGCCGGCGACGGCGCCTTCGTCATTCGCGGCGATGGCCGCATCGCGCTCTGGAATCGCGTCGCCGAGCGCATCCTCGGCTACACGGCTCGTGAGGCGACGGGACGCCCGTGCTGCGACGTTTTCACGGGCCTCGATGCCGACGGCAACCGGCTCTGCTACGAGGGCTGCCACGTGCAATCGCTGGTGAGGATGGGCGAGCCCGTGCAGAGCTTCGACATGCGCACGCGGACGAAAGCGGGGCGTCCCGTGTGGCTCAACGTCAGCATCCTGTCGATGCACGATGTGGCCGGCGCGCGCATCGCCGTGCACCTCTTCCGCGACGTGACGGCGACCAAGGAGCTGCTGCGCCTGGTCCACGAGCGACTGGCGGCACCGCTGCCGGCGGGCGAGGGGCCGGCACCCGCGCTGTCGCGGCGCGAGATCGACGTGCTGCGCCTGATCGTGGAAGGGCTCAACACGGCGGCGGCGGCGGCGCGGCTGCACGTGAGCCACTCCACCGTCCGCAATCACGTGCAGAACATGTTCGCCAAGCTCGGCGTGCACAGCCGGCTCGAGGCCGTCGCGTACGCCACACGCCACCGGCTGCTCTAGCCCGAATTATTCACGAGCGACCGGGCACGCGCCGGCGTGGCCTGTCGGCCTGCCCGCTCCTACGCCGGGCTCCTAGTCCGGATGCTTCAGAAAAATGAGGCATCGGGCGGATTCCGCGTCCCTCGCCGGCGGCGTAGCGTAGGCGCAATTCGAACGTCCGTTCGGCGGGAGGTTCGGCGTGACGATCGGTGAGCGGTACACGGCAATCCTGGATGGCGCCTGCGGGGTCTTCGCGCGGCGCGGCTACCAGGCCGCCACCATGCGCGACGTCGCGCGTGCCTGTCAGCTGTCCCTCGCCGGCGTCTACCACTACGTGGGCGGCAAGGACGAGCTGCTCTTCCTCGTGATCGACCGCTCGCTCGACACCCTGCGGGCCGGCCTCGACAAGGCGCTCGTGGATGCGGATGGCGGTGAGACGCGGCTGCTCGCGCTCATCCGCACGCACCTGGAGTTCGGCTTCGCGCACCCTGCGGCGCTGCGGGTCGTCAACCGCGACTGGGAGCTGCTCGACGAGCCACGGCGCGCAGACATCGTCGCCAAGCGGCGCGCGTACATCGAGGCGGTCCTGCGCGACCTGGATGCGCGCGGGCGAGCGGACGACCAGCTCTATTCGGCCACGAACCTACTCCTCGGCATGCTGAACGGCATCGCCACTCCGTCGTTCCTGCGCGCGCCCGGCGATCCGGCCGCGGTGGCACGCGAGGTCTCCACGCTCTTTCTTCACGGCTTCCTGGGGCCGGACCAGAGGAGGGTCGCATGACCGCCGACGCCGTTCTCGCTCAGTGCCGCGACCGCATCGCGCAGCCGCTGTCCGCGGTGACGGAGCGCTGGAAGGCCAGCCGCCCGGGCGGGCGCACGGTCGCCGTCTACCCGGTGTGGGCGCCGGCAGAGGTGATCCACGCGGCGGGCATGCTGCCCCTGTCGCTTCTCGGCGGCGGGTCCTCCGTCGAGCTGACGCACGCGGACGCTCGCTTCCAGTCGTTCGTGTGCTCGATCGCGAAGTCGACGCTGGAGCTGGGCTTCCAGGGGCTGCTCAAGGGCGTGGACGCGCTCGTCTTCTCCAACATCTGCGACGTCGCGCGCAATCTCGGCTCCATCTACAGGCGCAACTTCCCGGACACCTTCGTGGAGTACCTGCACCTGCCGCAGAACTCGACGTCCCCCTCCGTGGTGCCGTACGCGGCCAGCGAGCTGCGCCGGCTGGCGGCGGGATTCGAGCACGCCTTCGGCCTCAAGGTCACGGAGGCCGCGCTCGCGGAGTCGATCGACACCTACAACCGGCTGCGCGCGCGCATGCGCGCCCTCTACGACCTGCGCATCGCGGAGCCGCACAAGCTATCGACGACGGAGCTGTACACGGTGCTGCGGGCGAGCACCGTGTCGCCACCCGAGGACGCCATCGCCGCCCTCGACGTGCTCCTCGCCGAGCTGCCCGCGCGCGACGCGCGGCCGCGCGACCGGCTGCGCGTGGTGGTGGAGGGCGTCTTCTGCGAGCAGCCGCCCCTTGGCCTCCTCGAGATTCTCGAAGAGGCCGGGTGCGCCATCGTCGAGGACGACCTGCTGATGGGCTGGCGCTGGTTCACCTCGGACGTGGCCAGCGATGGCGATCCCTTCGCGCGCCTCGCCTCCGCCTACGTCAACCAGGCGCTGCCCTCGTCCACGCGGCACGAGAGCCGCGAACACCGGTCGGCGGGACTCATCGCCAAGGTCCGGCGCGCGCGCGCGGATGCCGTCATCTTCATGCCCGCCAAGTTCTGCGAGCCCGCGCTCTTCGATTACGTGCTCATGAAGCAGGGGCTGGAGCGTGCCTCCATCCCGCACATGATCGTGGAGTTCGAGGAAAAGATGTGGACCTTCGAGCGCACGCGTAACGAGATCGAGACGTTCGTGGAATCGATGCTCTTCGACTAACAGGCTGGTGAACAACGCGCAGGGCGCTCAGCGCCCTGCTAGCGCGACGATGAGGAGACCATCATGCCGGCGCCGGTGACGGAACGGGCGTACCAGGGTCGGGTGCACGAAGAGTCGCGCGCGCTGATGTCGTCGTGGATGGCGGAGCTGGGGCGGGCGGAGGCGGAGGCGCGCGTGACGGGCGCCCTCATGATCTCCGGCAACTGCGTGGAGCTGCTGCGCGCCTGCCACCTGCTGCCGATGTTCCCGGAGGTGACGGCGCTGCAAGCGGCCATCCGCCACAAGTCGCTGCCTCTCATCCTCAAAGCGGAGCAGGCCGGGTACTCCAGCGACAACTGCGCCTACGTCAAGGCCGACATCGGCCTCTTCCTCGATGGCGGCATGGGCCCCGGCAAGGCCATCCCGTTTCCCAACCTCATCGTGTGCAACTACGTGGGCTGCAACGTCTACGTGAAGTGGTTCGAGCACCTCGCCGACATCAGCGGCTCTCGGCTCTTCATGCTGGACGTGCCCTTCGCGCGCACTGACGCGCCCGCCCCCGACGACGTGCGCTACGTCGTGAACCAGCTCCAGGAGCTCATCGCGCTCTGCGAGAGCATCACCGGCAAGAAGTTCGACATCGACGAGCTGCGCGAGATCCTGGATCTGTCCGCGCGCGCGCAGGACGGCTACGCGCGCTGCAAGCACCTCACCAAGCATCACCCCGCGCCCTTCGACTCCTACTTCGACTCCATCAACATGATGGGGCCGATCAACGTGCTGCGCGGCACCCGGGAGGCGGCGACGTTCTTCGCGCACGCCGTCGAGGAGTTCGAGGAGCTGGCGGCGCAGGGACTGGGGCCGCTGAGCGAGGAGCGCTTCCGCACCGTCATGGAGGGGCCGCCGCCGTACCCGTTCTACAAGAGCTTCCGCAACCTCTTCACGAAGTGGGGCGCGGTGGCGGTGCAGTCGACGTATTCGACGGTGGGGGGGATCTGGGAGTTCGGCTTCCGCCACGACTCGCGCCGGCCGCTGGAGTCCATCGCCGAGCAGATGCTGCGCGAGAACCTGACCAACCGCTCCATCGTCGCGCGCTACGCGCAGATCAAGCGCTACGTCGAGGAGTGGGAGGCGGACGCCCTCGTCATCCACTCCGTCAAGTCGTGCCGGCTGTTTTCCGCGGGGCAGGGCGACATGCGGGAGTACTTCACCAAGGAGCTCGGTGTGCCGACGCTGCTCGTGGAGTCGGACCTCGAGGATCCGCGCTACTACGCGGAGGCGCAGATCAGGAACCGCGTAGACGCTTTCTTCGAGGCGCTCGAGCACAAGAAAGTCGTGGCGGGGGCGCACTGACATGCTCACGGCCGGGCGCATCCCCGTGTACTGCTACCAATGCGTGGCCGGCCCCGACCTGCTCAAGGTCGTCGTGCGCAACGGCGTGGCCGTCGGCGTGGAGCCCAACGACGACGTCGCCGCCGAGCACCCGGCGTGCGGCAAGGTGTGCGTGCGCGCCTACGGCCTCGTGCAGAAGCTCTACAACCCCGCGCGTATCAAGACGCCGCTGCGCCGGACCAATCCGAGGAAGGGCCGCGGGGAAGATCCCGGGTGGGAGCCGATCTCCTGGGAGGAGGCGCTCACGCTCCTCGCCGGCCGGCTCAACCGCATTCGCGAGCGCGGGCTCGTCGATGAGTCGGGATACCCCCGCCTCGGCGTCACCTTCGGCTCCGGCGGCATCGCCCCCGCATACCTCGGGACGTTTGCCGCCTTTCTGGCCGCCTGGGGTCCCGTGGACCAGGGCATCGGCAGCGGGCAGGGCGTGAAGTGCTACCACTCCGAGCATTTGTACGGCGAGTTCTGGCACCGCGCCTTCACGGTGTCCGCCGACACGCCGCGCTCCGAGCTGGTGCTCTCCTTTGGCTACAACGGCGACGCTTCCGGCGGCGTCACCGGCGTCTACCGCCACGCGGAGGCGCGCGTGCGCGGCTCGCAGTGGGTGCAGCTCGAGCCGCACCTGTCCGTGACGGGGGCGGGCGCCACGGAATGGGTGCCGATCCGTCCCAAGACCGACGCCGCCGTGCTCTTCGCGCTGCTGCACGTCATTCTGCGCGAGCACGACTGGCGCGCGGTGTGCGACGTCGAATTTCTAGAGCGCCGCACCGCGTCCGCCTACCTCGTGGGCCCCGGCGGCTACTACGTGCGCGATCCCGAGAGCCGCAAGCCGATGGTGTGGGACCTCGCGCGCGGACGGTCGGTGCCCTTCGACGACCCCGCGTGCGCGAGGCCCGCGCTCGAGGGGGAGTACATCGTGGCCGGGGTCGAGGTGGGGCCCGACGGCGCGGCGCGCACGGTGAGCGAGCGCGTCCGTCCCGCCTTCGCGATGCTGCTCGCCCACGTCGCGGCATGGACGCCGGAGTGGGCGGCCGGGATCGCCGACGTGCCGGCGGAGACGATTCGGCGGCTCGGCCGCGTATATCTGGAGCATGCGCACGTGGGCGCCACCACCGACGTGGACGGCGTCACCTATCCGTATCGTCCGGTGGCCGTGGTCCTCGGCAAGACGGTCACCAACGGCTGGGGCGGCTACGAGTGCTGCTGGGCGCGCACGATGCTCGCGGCGCTCGTGGGCGCGCTCGAAGTGCCGGGCGGGATCCTGGGCACCACCGTCCGCCTCAACCGCCCCGCGCAGAACCGGCTCGACTCGGTGAAGCCCGGCGTGGACGGCTTCATGGACCAGCCGCTGAACCCGACGGCGCGGGAGACGTGGATGGGCGCGCCGCACGTGCGCAACGCCTACCGCACGCTCGTGCCGCTCGCGGGCAACTCGCCGTGGTCGGCGGCGCTCGGGCCCGCGCACCTGCCGTGGCTGTTCATGGACGACCCCCCCGCGCAGTGGCCGGCGCCCACGCTGCCGGAGGTGTGGATCATCTATCGCACGAACCCGGCGGTGTCCAACTGGGACACGGACCGCATCGAGCGGCAGCTCGAGCGCTTCCCCTTCGTGGCCGCCTTCGCCTACACGCAGGACGAGACGAACTGGTACGCGGACCTGCTGCTACCGGAGGCGGGCGACCTGGAATCGTTGCAGCTCTACCGTGTGGGCGGCACGAAGTACATCGAGCAGTACTGGCAGCACACGGGCTGGGCCATCCGCCAGCCCGTCGTCGAGTCGCCCTGCGACACGCGTGACCTCACCGACGTCGCCACCGAGCTCGCCGCGCGCACGGGGCTGCTCGAAGGCTACCTGGCGGCGATCAACCGCGGCTCCGGCACCACGGTCCCCCTGAAGGCGGCAGGCTATGATTTCTCGCTCGACACCACGCGCGTTCCTGTCGCCAGCGACATCTGGGACCGCGTGTGCCGGGCGGCGACGCACTCGCTCACGGCAGGCGCCGTCGAGCACGGTCTCGACTGGTTCAAGGCGCACGGCGCGTTCTTCGTGCCGTTCGCCCAGACGAAATACTACCTGCACGGCGCCATGGTCAGTCGCGGGCTGCGCTACGAGCTGCCCTACCAGGAGCGTATCAAGCGTATCGGCGAAGAGCTGCGCGCGCGGCTGCACGAGCGGGGCATCACGTGGTGGGATACGCAGCTCGACGAGTACCAGGCGCTGCCGACGTGGAAGGACTTCCCCGCCGTGTGGCGCGCGGGGGCGCGCGCGGCGGGCCGGGCGGACGCGGAATTCCCGTTCTGGCTGCTCACGAGCCGGTCGATGCAGTACTCGTGGGGCTCGAACGTGTCTCTGCCGGTCCTCGCCGAGGTCGCGCGCAACGTGAAGGGCCACTTCGGCGTGATGCTCAATCGCGGCGCCGCGCAGCGGCTCGGCATCCACGACGGCGATCTCGTCGATGTGGCCTCGCTCACCGGCGCCACCCAGGGGCGCGCCATCCTGCGCGAGGGGGTGCGGCCCGACGTTGCCGTCGTGCTCCAGCAGTTCGGGCACTGGGCGACCCCCTTCGCGAGCGGGCTCGGCATGCCCAACCTGAACCAGGTGGCCTCGATGGACCTCGCGCTCACGGATGCCACGGGCAGCGGGGCCGACCTCGTGCCCGTCGCCATCCGGAAAGCGGCCGGTGGCTGATGCGCTGGGGCATGCTCATCGACGTGCGACGGTGTGTGGGATGCCAGACGTGCACGATCGCGTGCAAGCAGGAGCACGGCCTGCCGCCCGGCACGCAATGGCGCTTCGTGGCGGACTGCGAGGTGGGCGAGTACCCCGAGGTGCGGCGGCTCTTCCTGCCCATGCAGTGCATGCACTGCGGCCAGGCCCCCTGCGTGCCCGTCTGCCCCACCGGCGCTTCGCAGCAGCGCGCCGACGGCATCGTGTGGATCGACACCGCGGCGTGCGTGGGCTGTGGCTACTGCGCGGTCGCCTGTCCTTACCACGCGCGCCACCTCGTGCACGACACGCACGGCTACTTCGCCCGCGCCACCCCGGCGGAATCCGCGACCGCGCGCCCGGAGCGCGCGGGCGTGATGACGAAGTGCACGTTCTGCATGGAGCGGGTGGACCGGCGCCGCGACGGGCTTATCCCCGGCGTGGACGCCGACGCCACGCCCATGTGCGCGGTGTCGTGCATCGCGGGCGCGATCGTCTTCGGCGATCTCGACGACCCGCAGAGCGCGGTGTCCACGCTCATCGCCAAGCACGCCGCCGCCCCGCTCATGCCGGAGTGCGGAACCGACCCCTCGGTCTACTACATCGTGGAGTGACGCCATGACCCCCACCGCCGTGGACGTCATCCCCGCCGCGCCGCAGACGCTCTGGCGCACGCCCGCCGTGGCCAATTTCGCCCTCGGCGGGCTGGGCGCGGGCTTCTACGTGGCGGCGGCGGTGGCGGCG
>CAYQQT010000026.1:6957-15594 GCA_964419375.1 uncultured bacterium | reverse complement strand
GCCGTGGTGCCCCTCGATCCTCCCGACGCTCGGCGGCGTCCCGGCGGAGCCGTGGTGCCCCTCGATCCTCCCGACGCTCGGCGGCGTCCCGGCGGAGCCGTGGCGCCTCTCGATCCCCCCGACGCTCGGCGGCGTCCCGGCGGAGCCGTGGCGCCTCTCGATACTTGGAAGACCGGACGTGCGGGTTGTCTGTCGCTGGAGAGATCGACGTCGATGCCGGGCATGGCGGCCTCCTATGAACCCTGGTGTCTCGGTGTGCGGGTCGGCTAGAGTAGGTAACTAGAGGAGCTTTCATGGCCGACCGCAAGTATCGCCAGCAAGGTTATCGCAGTCCGGGCCCCGCCGCCGCCGAGCCGCGACGACCGCCGTCACCGCCGGCGGGCGACGCGCCGCGGGGGGGGGAAATGCTCGCCACGAAGGGGGTGTCGCGGTGTGGCGCGTGCGGCGCCGTGCTCCCTATCGCGACGGCGTCGCTCGCAGAGTGCCCGAACTGCAGGGCCGCCATCCACGCCTGCCGCCAGTGCACCCACTTCGAGCCGACGCGCCGCTTCGAGTGCAGGCAGCCCATCATCGAGCGGCTCGCGGACAAGAACGCGCACAACGAGTGCGACGGCTTCGCGCTGCGCGTGACGGTGGAGCGGGACAGCTCGCCGGATTCCACGCGCCCCGGCGACATCCGGCGCGGGTTCGACAACCTCTTCAAACCGTAGGAGGTCGCATGGGCGCGCACGCGCTGTACATGGTCCGAATGGACGTGGCCCACGACCACGAGGCGACCTTCAACGAGGTGTACGACAAGGAGCACCTGCCCGCCCTGCGCGCCGTGCCCGGCGTGCGGCGTGCGGGCCGCTATCGCCAGCCGTCGCCGACCGACCCTCGCTATCTCGCCGCCTACGAGCTCGACAGCGCCGCCGTCTTCGACAGCGCGGCGTGGAAGGCGGCGGGGGAGGTCGGGCGGTGGAACACCGTCGTGCGCCCGCACACGATGAATCGCCATCTCGCCATGTACGAGTGGGTGGGCGGCAGTGGTGCGCTCACAGGCAAAACGCCGTACGTCTTCTGGGTGATGATGGACATCGAATCGCACCGCGAGGCGCTCTTCAACGAGCTGTACGACACCGAGCACCTGCCCCTGCTGCTGAAGCTGCCCGGCAGCGTGAACGCCGTGCGGTATCGCACGACGGCGGCGGGCGAGCCGCGTTACCTCTGCGCCTACGAAGTGGAGCGCCCCGATCTGCCGATGTCCAAGCTGTGGAACGACACCTCCGACATCGGCCGCTGGAAGCCGGAGGTGCGGCCGTACACCTCGAACAAGCGCTTCATCGTGAGCGAGCGGCTCGTCACGGCCTGAGCGAGCGCGCTAGATATACTGACTCGGGATGGAGAGCTCATGGATTCAGCGCGGCCACACGGAGCGCAGGCACGGGCGTGGGAGAACCGGCTGAGATGAGGTATACGACCCCACGCCTACGCCGCGCCGCGACCCGGTTACTCGCCCACGAAGCGGGCGGGGAACCAGCCACGTCCGAGACCCTTGCGGCGGCATCGGGGCGTCTGCTCGACCGGCTGTCGCACCGGTTGGCTGAGGTCATTGGTCCAGAGGGAGTCGAGGCGATCTTTCTTCGGGCGGTGAAACTGCGGAAACCCGAGTTCGCCTTTCTCGACAAGTGCATCGTTCCCCGCGAGCGGGGTGACAGTCTGGCCGAGCCCCTTCGCGACTGCCTGCGGGAGCAGGAGCCTGACGTCATCCGGGAGGTATCGGTGATTCTGTTCGCCACGTTCGCCGGCTTGTTGGCAAACGTCATCGGCGATAGGCTCTCGTGGAGCCTGTTGCAGCAGATTTGGCCGGACACCCTTCTCCTCGAAGCCGAGTTCCAGGAGGCCGAGGAATGAGCCAGCGCCCAGGAGGAGTGCCGATCCGGAAACTGCCCACCGGGGTCTCAGGACTCGATGACGTCCTGGGTGGGGGCCTCCCTGAGCTGTCCTTCAACCTCATCGTCGGTGGCCCCGGCTCCGGCAAGACGACCCTGGCCCACCAGATCATGTTCGCCAACGCGACCGCTGACCGTCCGGGCCTGTACTTCACGATCGTCGGCGAGCCGCCGCTGAAGATGCTCCGCTACCAGCAGCAGTACAGCTTCTTCGACCCTGCGAAGGTGAACGGCTTGATCCGCTTCATCTCGCTGAGCGCAGAGCGGGAGCAGGGCCTCACGGCGGTCCTCGACACCATCGTGCGTCAGGTCGAAGCCACCACCCCAGGCTTTGTCGTCGTGGACTCCTTTCGCTCCGTGATGCGGGTGAACAGCAGAGCCGAGGAGAGCACGCTGGAGTTGCAGGACTTCGTCCAGAGGCTGGCTCTTCACCTCACCGCCTGGGAGGCGACGACCTTCCTGGTCGGCGAGTTTACGGAGCCGGAAAGTCAGGACCATCCGGTCTTCCCCGTCGCCGACAGCCTCATCGCGCTGAGCCAGAAGACCGAGCGCAACTCCGTCGTGCGGAAGATCAGGATCATGAAGATGCGCGGGCAGCACGACCTGCCGGGTCTCCACACCTTCCGCATTACGCGGGATGGCCTCAAGGTCTTCCCTCGCATCCCCAAGCCGGAGGAGGAGCCGGATCAGCGAGACGTGTCACAAGCCCTCACGGCTGCCCAGGAGCGCCTGTCGACCGGGGTCAGCGGCCTCGATGAGATGCTGAAGGGCGGCGTCCCGCGCGGCTATTCCGTGATGATCGCGGGCCCCTCCGGCTCGGGCAAGACCGTGCTTGCCGGTCAGTTCATCGCCGAGGGGGTGAAGCGGGGAGAGCCCGGCGTGATCGCCATCTTCGAGAAGCGCCCGGCCGGGTATCTACAGACCACCTCGCTCGGTCGTGACCTCCACCAGATGATCGGCGATGGCAAGGTCGCCATCGTCTATCTTCGCCCCCTGGACCTGTCCGTCGACGAGACGTTGTACGAGGTGTGCGAGACAATCACGCGCATGCAGGCCAAGCGTGTCGTCATCGACTCCCTCTCCGGCTTCGAGATGGCGGTCTCGCCGGGGTTCCGCGAGGACTTTCGCGAGTCGCTCTACCGGCTGGTCGGTGTCTTGACCGGCCTCGGCGTCACCGTGATGATGACCCTGGAGATCGAGGATGCCTACACGGCGCTTCGCCTTGGGCCCCGCGAGAACGCCTTTCTCGCGGACGCGATCATCCTCCAGCGCTACCTCGAGATGGAAGGGGTGCTGAGACGGGTGATGGCCGTCGTCAAGGTCCGGGGCAGCGATCACAGCAAGGACCTGCGGCTATACGAGGTGCACTCCACGGGCCTCACCATCGGCGACAGGATCACCCTGTACGATCATGGGATCCTGACTGCTGATCCGATGCGGGCGCCCACCACCCCGCGGCCGCGAGGCCCGTCCAGGGGTGACCGCCGTCGGGACTCGTAGGAGGGACGGGATGTCGACCGAGGATGCGCGGGCTCCCGATCAGGAACGCGAGAGGCGCGGTACGCCGCGTGAGACACCGCCCGATCGGCAGTCATTGCTGGACCAGGTCCGGGACGCGAACGAGCGGTTGGTTGTCGCGTCCATGCGGGCTCAGGGCCTGGCGGATCAGGCGGATGCGTCGCGGGCCGAGGCCGAGACCGCGAATCGCCTGAAAGACGAGTTCCTGGCGGTCGTCTCGCATGAGTTGCGGACGCCCCTGAACGCGGTCCTCGGCTGGACGCGTCTGCTCGGCAGCGCGCAGCTCGACCCGGCGTCGACGGTGAGCGCGATCCAGACCATCGAGCGCAACGCGAAGGCGCTGGCGCGGATCATCGACGACCTCCTCGACATCTCGCGGCTCGTCGGTGGCAACATTCGCATCGACCCCCTACCCGTGGACCTCGTCGCGGTGATTCAAGGAGCGCTTGATGAGGTTCGCTTGGTGGCTGAGGCGAAGGCCGTCAACCTCACCTTCACCTGTGAGGCTGTCCCGGACGCGGTCGGGGGCGACGCCCTCCGCTTACAGCAAGTCGTTGCGAACCTTCTTTCGAACGCGGTCAAATTCACGCCCTCGGGTGGGCACATCCAGGTACGGCTCACCTCGACCTCTTCGTACGCGGAGATTCAGGTCGCGGACACGGGTCAGGGCATCGCCGCGGAGTTCATCCCGCAGATTTTCGAGCGATTTACGCAGGCCGACACCTCGACCACGCGGCGGCACGGCGGGATTGGTCTCGGGCTCGCTATTGTCAAGGCGCTCGTCGAACGGCATGGCGGAACCGTTCACGCCGAAAGTCGTGGCGCCGGGAGAGGAGCCACGTTCACGGTACGGATTCCGGTTCTCGCTTCTCATAAAGCGGAAGAGGTTGGACGGCTTCGTATCACGGAAACGCCAGCAGCAGCACCCACCCGGCTTGACGGCATCCGCGTCCTTCTCGCCGAGGACGATGACGATGGGCGACACGTCCTGACCCTCATCCTCGAGATCGCTGGCGCGAAGGTGGAAGCCGTTGGGTCAGTGCGTGAAGCCCTGAGCGCGTTCGATGGCTTCCGACCGGACGTGCTCGTCAGCGATGTCGGGATGCCCGATGAGGACGGCTATGCGCTCATCCGCCAGGTCCGGGAGCGTGAAATGGACCGCGGCGGCAAGACTCCAGCCATCGCGATCACGGGATACGTAAGTCCCGAGGACCGCGCCCGCCTGCTGGCGGCAGGATTTCAGCTCTACCTCCGAAAGCCGGTGGAGCCGTCCGAGATCGTGGCAGCGGTAGCCTCGTTGGCGGCTCTCGGCGGCAAGTAAGGCGCCAAATTCACCGCACCCCGGAACTGCCACCTCATGGCCCCGCGAATCGTGGGTCCGCATGTGACAACGGAGAGATCGTCGCGATGAGGATCGATCGTCAGCTCGATGCCGTCATCGTGGGCGCCGGGTTCGCGGGCCTGTACATGCTCCATCGCGTGCGCGGCCTCGGCCTGTCCGCGCGGGTCTACGAAGCGGGCGACGGCGTGGGCGGCACCTGGTACTGGAACCGCTATCCCGGCGCGCGATGCGACGTGGAGAGCATGGATTACTCGTACTCGTTCTCGGACGAGCTCGAGCAGGAATGGAGCTGGACCGAGCGGTACGCGTCCCAGCCGGAGCTCCTGACGTACGCCAACCACGTCGCGGATCGCTTCGGCCTGCGTCGCGACATCCAGCTCGCCACGCGCGTGACGGCCGCCGTATTCGACGAAGCGACGAGCCGGTGGGCGGTGCGGACGGATCGCGGCGACCACGTGTCGGCGCGCTTCTGCATCATGGCGACGGGCTGCCTGTCGGCGGCACAGGTGCCCGACTTCAAGGGGCTCGCCAGCTTCGAGGGCACGTGGTATCACACGGGCCACTGGCCGCACGAGGGCGTCGACTTCACCGGCCAGCGCGTCGGCATCATCGGCACCGGCTCCTCCGCCATCCAGTCCATCCCGATCATCGCCGGGCAGGCGTCGCACCTCTTCGTCTTCCAGCGCACGCCGAACTACAGCGTGCCCGCCCACAATGCCCCGCTCGACCCCGAGTACGAGCGACAGTGGAAGTCGACCTACGCCGAGCGCCGGCGCCTGGCCCGCGAATCCCGGATCGGCTTCGTCGTCGAGCGCCACGAGCAGTCCGCCCTCGCGGTGCCGCCGGACGAGCGAGAGCGGGAGTACGAGCATCGCTGGCACCGCGGGGGCCTCGGCTTCTCCGCGACGTTTCCGGACCTGCTCACCGACGAGGACGCCAACCAGACCGCCGCCGACTTCTTTCACGCCAAGATCCGCGCCATCGTCCGTGACCCGGCCGTCGCCGAGGCCCTGGTACCGCGCGACTATCCGCTGGGCACGAAGCGGCTGTGCGTCGACACGAACTACTACGACACGTTCAACCGGGACAATGTCACCCTGGTGGACATCCGAAAGTCGCCCATCGACGCCATCACGCCGCAGGGCGTGCAGACGCGCGACGCGGTGTACGCGGTGGACAGCCTCGTGTTCGCCACCGGGTTCGATGCGATGACGGGCGCCCTGATGAAGATCGATATCCGTGGGCGTGCGGGCATGACCCTGCAGCAGAAGTGGGCGGCCGGCCCCCGCACCTACCTCGGCCTCGCGATCGCCGGTTTCCCGAACCTCTTCATCATCACCGGGCCCGGCAGCCCCTCGGTCCTCAGCAACATGATCGTGTCCATCGAGCAGCACGTCGACTGGATCGCGGACTGTCTCGTGCACCTGCGTGAGCACGGTCTCGCCGGCATCGAGGCGACGGTGGACGCGGAGGACGCGTGGGTGGCGCACGTCAACGAGGTGGGCCACATGACGCTCTATCCGCGGGCCAACTCCTGGTACATGGGGGCCAACGTGCCCGGCAAGCCGCGCATCTTCATGCCGTACATCGGTGGCGTCGGCGTCTACCGGCAGAGATGCGACGACGTCGCCGCCAAAGGCTACGAGGGCTTCACGCTGGGCTGAGCGGCGTGGCTGCCGGGAACGATGCCGGCCGGTAGCGACTCGACGTGCGCGCAGATATCGCGTGGCCGCGTGAGCCAGATCCGATCCCGGTGCTCGACGATGTGCTGCAGCGCCCGCCGCAGCCGGCGGATGCGGTACGGACGGCCGGTCACGAACGGGTGGAGCGAGATCGGGCACACCAGCGGCTGGCGGGCGGACTGCGCGAGCAGCTCGTCGAATTGATCGACGATCATGTCGGCGAACTCGTCCGAGGTGTAGTGGTACCAGATGATCCCGCGCGTGTCGTTCACCTCGATGGGGTAGGGCATGGCGAGGATGCGGCCCTTGCGCGTGCGGAGCCACACGGGCTGATCGTCCATCGTCCAGTCCATGACGTACCGGTAGCCCGCCTCCTGCAGCAGGTCCATCGTGACCCCGCTGTTCGACAGCCACGGGCTCATCCAGCCCACGGGCGGTCCGCCTTCGTGCCGTGCGATGGTGGCGGTGACGCCCTCGATCAGCGCGCGCTCCTGGTCCTCGCTGAGATGGCCCTGCTCCTCGGAGTTGGTCATGCCGTGGCCGAGGATCTCGTCGCCGCGCTTGCGCAGGCGCTCGGGGATGTCCGGCGCCATCTCGTAGATCGCCGTGTTCATCTGCGCCTCGGCCGGCATCCCGAGCTCGTCGAGCAGCTCGAACAGGCGCCAGATGCCCACGCGGTTGCCGTAGTCGCGCCAGCTATAGATGCTGTGGCTCTGCGCCTGGTCCGGCGGCGCGATGGCCGCGCCCTTGCCGACCCCGAAGCCGAAGGCTTCGATGTTGAGCGCGAGGTAGACGGCCAGCCGCCGTCCGCCGGGCCACGTATAGTCCGGTCGCGTCGTGATGTTGGAGTAGTCGTAACGTCCGTGCGTCGGCAGCATGTCGCGTTCGTCCTCCCCGCCGCGGTTGGTTGCGCTATCGTACGTCGAGATCGACGCCGGCGGGAAGCGCGGGCGACAGGAGGGCCGGATGATGGACCCCGCGTTCACGCTCGAGAAGAAGACCGCCATCGTCGTGGGCGCCGCCAACGGCATCGGCCGCGCCACCGCGCTCGCCTTCGCGGCCGCCGGAGCCCGCGTCGCCTGCGCGGACATCGAGGACGGGGGCGCGAAGGCCACGGTGGCCGAGATCGAGAAGGGCGGGGCGCAGGCGCTGCCCGTGCACCTCGACGTCACCGACGGCGCGAGCTGCCGCGCCGCCGTGGCCACCACCGTTCAGCGTTTCGGTGGCCTCGACGTGCTGCTCTACGGCGCCGCCGACAGCGACAAGACGGGCACCGTCCTCGAGATGGACGAGGCGGCCTGGGATCGCGTGATCCGCGTCAATCTCACGGGCGCCTTCCTCATGGTGAAGGCCGCGATCCCCGCCATGATCGCGCGCGGGGGCGGCAGCGTGATCCTCATCGCCTCGCAGCTCGGCCGCGTCGGCTCGCCCGGCCGTCCGGCGTACTGCGCCAGCAAAGGCGCCCTCATCCAGCTCGCGAAGGTGCTCGCCACCGACCACGCCGCCCAGGGCATCCGCGCCAACACACTGTCGCCCGGCGCCATCGAAACCCGGCGCATGCTCGCACGCTACAAGGACATGGACGAGGCCCGCCGGGTGATGGGGCCGAAGCACCTGCTCGGCAGGCTCGGCCGGCCCGAGGAGATCGCGCGCGCGGCCGTCTATCTCGCGAGCGACGCCTCTGCGTTCATGACCGGCAGCGACCTGCTCATCGACGGCGGGTACACCGCGATCTAGTCAGCGTCCGTCGAGATCCCGGCGCCGCGCCGCATCCCACAGGTCCACGAGACCGAGGTGGCGCGCCCAATGGGCGATGTAGTCGAGGTCCAGGTCCGCTCCTGACACGGCGAGCATGCCGCCGATGTCACGAAGATGCCGATCGGAGCGGCCTTGCCGGAAGTACAGGAGCTTGTACAGAATCACATCCTCGGGCCGGGCGAAGTACGCGTCCCGGCCTGGCACGAGCGGCACGCTGTGTCGTCGTCCAAACCGCAGTCGATCGTATTCCGTGTCCTTGCCGATGAATACGTCGATCTTCACGCCCGACGCGCCGTGCACGATGTTGAACTGGCCCCGCTGGGCGATCGCAGCCCGCGCCGCGTCGGCCGCTCACATAAAAGTCGGACGGTGGGAACCGCTCCAAAAGGGCGGGCAGCGCCGCAGG
>CAYQQT010000026.1:0-6857 GCA_964419375.1 uncultured bacterium | reverse complement strand
CCCCGACTTGCCGCGCAGGATCCTCACGACTTCGGGATCGAGCCGCTCGCATCCCGCGTCCTCGGCCCGCCGAAAGGCCGGCTCATCATGCATGAGTGTTCTCTCGCCCGAGCGGACTTTCCTTCACCCGTTGCTCCAGATCGCCAAGGATGTCGTCGATCTGCCCGAGCGCGGAGCGAAGGTCGTCGGCGATCTCCTGGGCCAGGATATTTCGCAACCTGGCCAAGCGCACGGAGCAAAGCGCGGCGGGCCTGTCAACGAGCACGGCGCACCGCGCCCGGCGCGTAGACCTCGGGGTTCACCACGTTGAGCGGCCGCTGGCCGGTGAGCACGCGCGCCACCTCCTCGCCGCACCGCCGGGGCACCGCGGCCACCGCGGGTGACGAGAAATAGGCGGCGTGGGGCGTGGCGATGACGTTGTCCATCCTCAGGAGTGGATTGTCGGCGGCGACCGGCTCCTGCTCCCACACGTCGAGGGCGGCGCCCGCGAGGCGCTTTTCCTGCAGCGCCCGCGTGAGCGCCTTCTCGTCCACGACAGGGCCGCGCGAGGTGTTGATCAGGATCGCCGTGGGCTTCATGCGGCGCAAGAACGCCTCGCCGATGAGGTGGCGCGTCCCCGCGTTGAGCAGCGTGTGGACGGAGACGTAATCGGACCGCTCCGCGAGGGCTTCCAGGGTGACGCGCTCGACGCCCAGGGCCGCGAAGCGCGCGTCGTCCACGTACGGGTCGCACGCGATCACCTTCGTCTCCAGCGCCGCGATGCGCCGCGCGAAGGCGCTGCCGATGTTGCCGAGGCCCACGATGCCGACCGTCTCGCCGTGCAGCGAGCCGGTGCGCTCGCCGGGCACGCCGCCGCTCCAGACGCCCGCGCGCACCTGACGGTCCAGGGTGATGATCTTGCGGTTCCAGGCCAGCAGCATCGCGAGCGCGTGGTTGGCCACCTCGCGAATCCAGATGTCGGGGATGTTCACGACGATCACGCCCAGCTCGGTGGCGGCGGGCACGTCGATGACGTCGTAGCCGACGCCCGTGCGCACGACGGTCTTGAGCCCCTCGAGCGCGCTCAACACGCGCCGGTTGACCGGCGCGAAGGAGACGACGAGCGCGTCGGCGTCGCGCGTGCGGGTGATGACTTCTTCCGGGTCCGTGGTGGAGGGCAGCACGGTCACCCGCGCGGGGACGTGGGCGAGCGCGGCCTGGCAATCGCTGTAGTCGCGCTCCGTGCGCGCCTGGATGACGTAGACGTTATAGGGCTGATCGGGCATCATGGCTCCGTTCTGAAAAGTAGAATCGTCGGCGGAAGTGTACTCTACTGCTCGGATCAACGACGGAGGCGAGAGCCATGAGCACTGAGACCGCTGCCCGCTCGGACGTCGCCACCCTGGAGCAGCTCAATCGGGACTACATCACGTCCGTCCAGACCTCGGACGTCCGCCGCTTCGACGAGATCCTCGCGCAGGACTTCCTGTGCAGCAACCCGGACGGCTTGCTCGTCGACCGCAAGGCCTTCCTGGCCCAGACGGCGCGCCCGGTGACGATCTCGAACCTCCAGGCGCACGACGTGCTCGTCCGGATCATCGGCGACGTCGGAATTATCCATGCGCGCACAACCTACACGCTGGCGGACGGCCGCGCGGGATCGGGCCGGTACACGGACGTGTGGGCCCGCCGACAGGGCCGGTGGCTGGCCGTGTCTGCGCACGTTACGCGCTGCTGAAGAGACTACCCGAGAAACAGCTCGCAGGTGTCGAGCCAGGCCTGGGTGGTGAGCGCCAGGGACTCGACGTCGATGCGCTCGTCGTTGCCGTGGAAGCGGCCGGACATGGCCTCGGCCGTCAAGGTCCGCGAGAACAGCCCGAAGCCGTAGGCGATGGCGCCACGCTCGCGGAAGTAGGGCGCGTCGGTGAAGCCGACGATCAGCTTCGGCAGCAGCCGCGCCCCCGGGTAATGCCCGTCGACGACTCGACCCAGCGCCTCCCACAGCGGCGTGTTGGTCGGGGACACCGATGCCTGCTTGGAAAAGAGCTTTTCGATCAGCACTTCTTCGGACAGGTCGCCAAGGGCCTTGTCGATGTGCCGCCGTACCTCGTCCTCGTTGTCCCCCGGAATCGTGCGGATGTCCACCTCGATGTCGACGACATCGGGGATGACGTTGGTCTTCACGCCACCGCGGCACATGTTCGGCGAGAAGGTGGTATGCGTCACCGACCACGCCATCTTCGCGAGCGCCGGGGGAAGGGTGGCGATGCACTCATCGACGCGAGAGGGATCGACGAGCGCCTCCTTCAGGGCAGGGTCAACGTCGAGCGACGCCACGAAGGCGGTCCACAGATCGTCGACGTACGGCGACGGCCGGTAGTCGGCGAGGCGGGTGACTACCTGCGCGGCCTTGACGAGCGCGTTGTCCGCGCCATAGGGCATCGAGCCATGCCCGGGCGTGCCTTTCACCCGTAGCCGGCGCCAGGCCACGCCCTTCTCGCCGACGTGCACGGTGACGTTCAGCTCACCGCCGAGCGAGCTGACGGTCCCGCCGTTCTCCGTCAGCAGGTAATCCGCCCCGAGCGCGTCCCAGTGCCGCTTGACGACGTGACCCGCGCCCAGCGCGCCGCCGGCTTCTTCGTCGGCGCACGCCAGGTACACCAGCGTGCCGCGAGGCCGCCAGCCCTTCCGCGCCAGCGCCTTGAGGGCGACGGCCTGGGACGCGGTAAGGTTCAGCATGTCGACCGCGCCGCGGCCCCACACTTCACCTTTCACGAGCTCGCCGCCGAAGGGATCGCGCGTCCAGTGCTCGGGGGTCACCGGCACCACGTCCGTGTGGCCCATGAGGCAGAGGGTCGGCGCGGCCGGATCGGTCCCTTCGATGCGGGCGACGAGGCTCGTGCGGCCCGGCGCGCCGTCGGGCTCGTAGACCTCGATGTCGAGGCCGCTGCCTTCGAGGTACGCGCGCAGCACGTCGGTGGTCCGCACCTCCTGACCGGAGGCGACGGTGCCGTCGTTCACGCACTGGTTGCGGATCAGCTGCTGCAGGAGCTCCACGGTCTGGGCGGTCAAGGCGTCGTTCATGAGCATCCTCTTACCACACCGGCGCCTCGTACCGGGGATCCGGCACTGGCAAACGGCCTGGCCTTGCGGGGCCGAGCAAGTTGATTCAGGCGTCAATCGCCTAGTAGATTAGTGGATAAATCAACTAATCGACTTGTAAACTACCGTATTCACGCTAGAATTGAGTCATGCTGCATTTCGACGCGAAGGCTGTCAGCGACCTGGTTGGCGAATTGGACCGCTGGAAAACCCAGCTAGACTACCGCGGCCCGATGCCGCGGGCGTGGGCTGGTCGCTTACGGCGCGACCTTGAGGCAGAGGCAGTGGCCGCCTCCACCTCCATGGAGGGAGTCCCCGTCACCGTCGAAGAGGTCCATCGAATTCTCGCTGGGGACCGGCCCTCTCAGACACGCGAGGAGGACGCCGCACTCGTCCGCGGCTACCGCGACGCCATGAGCTTCGTCCTTCGCCGCGCCGACGATGCAGCCTTCAAGTGGGATCGCGAACTCCTGATCGGCCTCCACGACCGCATCCTCGCAGGGAATTGGGGAGCCGGCGCAGGACGGTTCCGCACCAGTCCGGCTTACGTGGTGGACAACCGAACCGGCCAGCTCGTGTTCCTGCCACCGGCTCCCGAACACGTGCCGGAGCTCGTGGACAGCGCGTGCTCGGTCATGCAGGAGGGCTTCGACCACCCGGCGATCGGCGCCGCGTGGTTCCACATTGCCGTGGCCGCGATCCATCCGTTCACGGACGGGAACGGCCGGGCTTCGCGGGTTCTCGCATCTCTGGCGATGTACCGCGGCGGCTTCAAGCTTCCCGAGTTCACCTCGTTGGAAGAATGGTGGGGACGGCAGCAGGCCGAGTACTATGCAGCGTTCCGATGTCTTGGTGAGACGTTCGATCCGAAGGCCGACGTCACGCCGTTCGTCCGAGCCCACATGGAAGCTCAGCTCCATCAGGTGCGCGCTCTCGACTTGAGGGAGCGGGTGCAGCAGAGGATCTGGACGGCCGTGGAAGAGTCCGTGACCGCCGCCGGGCTTGATCTCCGTGTCGCGAACGCCGTGTGGGACGCGTTCTTCGGGCGGAGCGTCACGCCTCGCTACTATCGGCCCCTCGCCGACGTGAGCCCCGCCACCGCGACGAATGACCTGGCCGCCGCTGTCGCGGCCGGTCTGCTGCGCCCTGAGGGCAGAGCCAGATCGCGGAGATATCAGGCTGGAAACGGTCTCTATCCTCGGATCGGCGCGGCCCTCGGTGTACGAATCGAGGACGCAGGGGACATGGCAAGAGCCATCATCGTCGGCGAACTCACCAAACGTGTCGCCGCTGAGAGACCCAAGTAAAGACTGATTTCATTGGTGCGGCTCGGCGCAATCGCTCCGACGACGTGTTCACCACACCGGCGCCTCGTTCATCGTGGAGACGTGGGCGGAGACCACTTTCCATCCGACGTCGGGAAACCGCACCCAGGTCTGGCTCTGCCGGCCGATGAGCGGGCGGCCGCGCACCTTGAACTCGAGGTTCACGGTGGCGAAGTCGCGGCCGAGGGTGAGGATCTCCAGGCGGATGCGCTGTTCCTTGATGCCGGGTCCCGGCGGCCGAGCCACCCGATGCGCGTGGATCTCGCTGAAGCCGTAGCCGTTCTCGTGGAGCGCATAGCGGATGGCGTGGGGGCTGTTCCAGAAGGTGGCGTCGAGCACGTCGACGTTCTTGTCGATCAGCGCTTGTTCATAGCGCTCGTGGAGGGCGCGGATCTCGGCCACCACCTCGGGGATGTTCGGCGTGATCATTTGATGGGGGGCCTCGACGGGCCCCCCAAGCCCGACGCTCGGAGCGCCCCGGGGAACCCGTGGCGCTCCTCGGTCACAGCCCCCGACGTTCGTCGCGCCCCGGCAAAGCCGTGGCGCTCCTCGATCATGCGCTTGCTCATTGGCTCCCCTCCATCGCTTTCGCCACCGCTACCAGCGTGGCGTCGCTGTCGCGCGCGCCGAGAATGGATAATCCGACCGGGAGGCCGTCGACGTGGGCGCCTGGCAGACTCACCTGCGGCATCCCGGCGAGGCCGCCGTGGGCGGCGAGGCAGTGGATCCGCGCCCGCAACGGCTCCACGGTCGCGAGCGGCAGGCCCTTGCGGGGCGCGGGAAACGGTGTCGTCGGCATGCACAGGATCGTGCCGGGTGGGAGCAGCCACGTGAGACGGGCGCGCGCTTCGGCGCGCATCAACGCCGCCCATTGGCGGTCGCTTTCGGGAATCGTGCTCGCGAGCGCCAGGGCGCGCGCCACGCTGTACTGCAGGCGCGGGTTATCGCGATCGATCCAGTCCTTGAAGGTGAGCCAGGCCTCGTAGGGCTGCAGGGTGCGCTGGGCGCGCGACCACACGGACAGCCCGGGCGGTGCCAGCGCATCCTCGCGGACCTCTTTCACGAGTGCCGACAGCCTGCCCACCATCGGCTGGAGCGCGGCGGACGTCTCGGCATCCGCGAAGCCGAAGGCGTCCACCGCCACCACGAGACGCGTCGGCATGCCGGTCGGGATCGGCTCTCCCAGGAGCACCTCCGAGACGCGCGCAAACGTGTCGGCGTCGCGCGCGAACCATCCCGTCGTGTCGGAGCTCGGCGCCTGCCGCATCATGCCGGTGAGGTCGAGACGGCCGTGCGTGGGCCGGATGCCGTAGAGGCCGCAGAAGCTCGCCGGCACGCGCACCGAGCCGCCGGTGTCGGTGCCGAGCGCGGTGTCGCACAGTCCCTGGGCGACGGCGGAGGCCGAGCCCGATGACGAGCCGCCGGGCACGCGGTCGGGCGCCTTCGGGTTGAGCGGCGTGCCGTCGAACGGGTTCTCGCCGAGGATGCCGAGCGAGACCTCGTCGGTGATCGTCTTGCCGATCAGCGTGGCGCCGGCGTCGAGCAGGCGCTGCACGGCCCACGCGTGGCGCGCCGGCACCGGATTCTGGCGCGCCCAGTCCGGGTTGCCGCCGCCGGTCGGATGGCCGGTGACGTCGAAGAGATCCTTGGCGGCGAACGTGAGGCCGGCGAGGGGACCGCTCGGCGCCCCCGCGATGCGCAGAGAGGGGCCGGCGACGAAGGGGCTGGTCACCGGCTCAGTCGCGGCCCCAGTGGCCGGTGGTGGCGCGGACACGCGCCGCGATCTCCTGCTGGTCGACCCTGACGAGCCGCCGGTTCTCGACGACGATCGTGCCGTCGACCACCACATCGGTGATGGCGCGCGCCGACAGGGAGTAGACGGCGTTCTTCGCGAGCGCCTGCACCGGCCACAGCGAAGGATCGCCGAGGTCGAGAGCGACGAGGTCGGCGCGAAAGCCGGGGGCGATCCGGCCCACCGGCAGGTCCAGGACACGCCCGCCAAGCTCGGTGCCCATCGCGAAGCACTCCTCGGCGGTGATCGCCTCGCCGTCCGTGCGCGCCACCTTCTGCAGCAAGGCCGCGCTGCGCATCTCGTCGAGCACGGAGACCCGGCTGTTCGAGCATCCGCCATCGGTGCCGAGGGCGACGGGAACGCCGCGCTTGCGCAGATCGACCACGTCGGTGACGCCGTCGCCGAGGAACATGTTCGACGCCGGGCAGTAGGCGAGGGCGGCGCCGCGCTCGGCGAGGAGCGCGCGCTCGGAGTCGTCGAACCAGCAGCCGTGCACCGCGATCATCCGCCCGTCGAGCAGACCCATGCGATCGACGGCGTGGAGCGGCCGGACACCGGTGCGCGCCAGCGCCTCCTCCACCTGGTACTGCTCCTCGGCGAGGTGGATGTGCCACGGGGTGCCGGCGTCGCGCGCGCAGCCGGCGCCCGCCTCGATCATG